>JAYVRH010000760.1:0-10226 GCA_043776495.1 Cyclobacteriaceae bacterium | reverse complement strand
TTACTCGCCGGGTATATTTTATCATACTTGTCGAGCAGGAAGTAGGTCGTCTTCCTGGTACAGGCCAGCATTTCATTTTGGAAAAAGGCAGAGTTGGTTAACGAGTCGTAATGGGACGAAATCATTTCAGACGAAGTGATTTCATATCCACTTTTCTGTGCGCCGGTATACTTCGAGACTATTAAAATCTGGCTGGCAATAATATTAATCGGCCCGCTTGTCTCAATAATTTTCATATAGCCCTTTTCCAAATCGTGATAGTAATAATCATTTCCGATACGAACGTATTTGAGGGTAGGGTCTTCTCCAATTGCCCATATCTTATTTTCCTTGCCAACAAATTGCATTTCCTGGTAGAATAGATTGTAGTTTAGTTTGACGCTATCCAATTGCCTTCCTGACAGATAATATACCGACCCATCGAGAAATTGGTTATTGCTGTATTTCAGTGAATATGGAATGGCCTTGTTTATATCCTCAGCGGGCCCGAGTGAATTGTTCAAAGGCTTTTTACTGATAAGTGCGGCATTGTCCGCACTCTGCTGATTGGTTGAAAAACTCACTCCGCTATTTTGTGATAATCCGGTATATGACAGAAAACAGCAAAGGATGAAAAGCAGGTATGCCTTCATAAACTAGATCTGGGTTTTTAGCTCTTAGTAAAGATAATCAAACGACTACGATCATGCCAGAGCATTCGAATGGCCTCCGCAACATGGACTGTGGCGAGGCGCCCCACCCAGTCAGGGTGAAATGTTTCTGATTTATGGGATTTTGAAGTAATTAATACGCCAAAGCGCCTTCTTCATTTCGAAGTATTCCTTCGTTTTTGTATGTTGGAGAAAATTTTGGATATGAACAGACCCCTTCTTAAACTGATTGTCTTGATTTCTTTTTGGAGCTTGATGATAATTTCATGCAAGAAGAGCGATCCAGCACCACTGGGAGCACAGACGAACGCAAAATTTCTCGCCGGGGAAAAAGGAAAAACAAAAAGCTGGAAGCTGCGGGAGTTTACCGTGCAATCGGGAACAAATCCGGCCAAGACACAAACACTGCAAGGTTGCTTCGCCGACAATCTATACACGTTCTCCAATAATGATGCGCAGGATTATGCTGCTACTGAGGGTACCTCCAAATGCTACACAACAGATGCAATCGAAGCTGGCACCTGGGCATTTACATTGGATGGCTTAATACTGAACATTGAAGTCGATGATACTCAAAGTCCCAACGGCCTCTTCTCAGCAGAAATCTACCTTGAAGTAGACAGTGCCGGTAACCTCACCGATATTTATAATGGTGGATATACACCTTACCCTGCATTCGTCAAAAAAATAGATGATAATAATCTGGTCCTGGAAATAAACGCAACACGGGGGACTTCCAAATACAAGTACACATTAACCTTTACTCCAACATAGTTCCATTAGATGATCAGGATATCATTTTTCTTGATCGCGATTCTCACCGTCCTCACCAACCTCCAGGCACAGACTGCAAAAGTTTTGAGTAAGAAATTTCTGGCACTAGGCGATTCCTACACGATCGGTGAAAGTGTACCCGAGGAAGGCCGGTGGCCCGAGCAGCTTGCAAAAACCCTTCGTGATAAAGGTGAAAGAATTGAGAAGCCTCGAATCATCGCCGTGACAGGCTGGCGTACAGATCAGCTTAAGAAGGCCATCGAGGAGGCTCATCTAAAAAATGAATACGGACTGGTTTCGCTTTTAATTGGAGTCAACAACCAATACCAGAATAAGTCAATTGAAAGCTATACCCTTGAGTTCGAAGAACTACTTCAGGCCGCCGTTGATCTAGGCGGTGGAAAAAGAGAGAACGTTTTTGTAGTATCCATTCCGGATTATGGATTCACGCCTTTTGGGAAATCAAAACAGACAGAAATCTCAAAATCAATCGATCAATTCAACAATGTAAATCGCGAAATAACTTTGAGGAAGGGAATCAAATACATCAATATTACCGACCTGACTCGGGAGGGACTTGCGAAGCCTGAGTACGTGGCTGGAGATGGATTGCATCCTTCAGGCAAAATGTATTCGCTTTGGGTTGAACGAATGTTGGTTGCCTTACGTAACTCACAACAAGGGAAATAAAATTCGGGAAAGGTTGGAGGCTACGATCTTATGGCCTTCTACATTAGGATGAATCCCATCTGCCTGGTTCAGCTTTTCAATACCTCCTACACCTTCCAGTAAAAAAGGGATCAGCGTGGCATTATTTTTCTTGGCTATGTCGCGGAAAAGATTTTGAAATGAGGCAGAATATTCTTTTCCCATGTTGGGAGGTACCATCATGCCTGCCAATACGATTTTACTGGTAGGATATTTCAATTTCACTTTATCAATGATGGTTTGGAGATTTTTTTTAGTTTGATCGATGGGCAGTCCTCTCAGCCCATCATTTCCGCCCAATTCCAGGACAAACAAGTCGATAGGCTGACGTAATATCCAATCGATTCTTGACAGGCCGCCGGCAGAAGTTTCCCCACTCAACCCTGCATTCACAACTTTTACCTTCGCCCCTTGTTTAATAAGCAATTTCTCCACCAATGCCGGGAAGGCCTCTTCTGGCGATAGTCCATAACCTGCTGTGAGGCTGTCGCCGAAGAAAAGCACGACTTTGGTCGGAGGACTTTGAAAAAGCAGGGTTGCTACAATAAAGAGGAATATCTTGCCGACCATAGGAGAGATGATTGCGTTTAAAACAATTTTAGCTAATTAACGATTTATTTCAAGATCAGTTAGACGTTCTATGGCAGAAATACTTTTATCAGCAGAAGACCTGACCAAAGCATATCCGTCAGGAGGGAAGGAGCTCGTGGTGCTTGATCATGTTACATTCAATGTGGAGCAAGGCTCACGGCTTGCAATCATTGGGCCTTCCGGCAGCGGAAAGACCACGCTCCTGGGATTGTGTGCCGGCCTGGACGTGCCTTCAGGGGGCGTTGTGTCCCTGATGGGCTTTAAGCTTAACGCAATGGATGAAGATGATCGCGCCTATTTAAGAAATCAATATACAGGCTTTGTATTTCAAAATTTCCAGCTTCTTTCAACCCTTACGGCGCTCGAAAACGTCATGGTTCCTTTGGAACTCCGGGGCGAACGAAACGTGCGGCCTAAGGCTAAGGAACTCCTGGACCGGGTAGGCCTTGGAGATCGACTCCATCATTATCCTTCTCAACTCTCTGGGGGTGAACAACAAAGGGTGGCCATTGCCCGTGCCTTTATCACAGATCCCAAAATACTCTTTGCCGATGAACCCACCGGTAACCTTGACGAAGAAAATGCAAAGCAAGTCATCGAATTATTGTTTGGCATAAACGGAGAAGCAAAAACTACGCTGATCCTGGTGACACATAATCTTGAGCTGGCGCAAAAAACTGACAGGATTCTCCAGATGAAAGGCGGAAGAATTGTGGAAGAGAGATTGGTAATGCGCACTCCCTAGTTTAGCCAATTGGGCGCAGTGCATAATTTCGATAAAAAAATATTGTCTTCATGATCGAGTACATTATCAAACTTAAGCGGGAGATTCGGCCCATGTGGCGCGACCGCTGGGTATGGTCTATGGCCTGGCGTGATGCTCGACACAACTTTTCTCGACTGTTTCTGTTGGTTGCTTCCTTAATCACGGGCATTGCAGCCGTTGTCTCCATCGGTTCACTGAATTTTTCACTGCAGGAGACCCTCGATCAAAATGCAAAGGAGTTGCTGGGGGCTGATCTGGTTATTCACAGCAACAAAAAATTTGAAAAGGACATCACCTATATTCTGGATACTGCGAGGGTAGCTACGGCAGGCAATGCCGAGATGGCCTCTATGGTGATGTTCATGAACACACGCCAATCGAGGCTGGTGAAACTGACTGCATTGTTTGGTGATTTCCCTTTTTATGGGCAAATGGAGACTCAGCCTGCCAATGCCTATGAGCTAATGAAGAGCGGCCGCTATGCGATACTCGATGAATCATTGGCGATTCAATTTGAGATTAGTTCGGAAGATTCTGTCAAGGTGGGCAACACGATGTTCAAGGTTGGGGGTGTGGTAACAAAAATTCCCGGAGGTGGTGCATTGACATCCACATTGGCTCCTTCAGTGTATATAGCCATGAATTCGCTGGACTCCACCGGGTTGGTTCAGTTTGGAAGCCGGGTGAGCTACAGCTTGTTTGTAAAGACCAAGACTAAAGCGGAGACCGAGAATACGATTAACGCCATCAAACCGATTACAAAGAAATTACGCTACTCGTATGAAACCGTGGAAGGGCGAAAGGAAGGATTAGGCCGTAGCTTCCGTTCCGTTTATCAGTTTTTTTCACTGCTGGCTTTTATTGCACTGATTCTAGGGTGTATCGGCGTTGCAAGCTCAGTTCACATCTATGCACGCGAGAAGCGCGACGAAGTAGCCGTACTCCGATGCATCGGATCATCGGGCTGGCAGGCTTTTAATATCTTTTTTATACAGATATTTTTCCTTGGTCTGTTGGGAAGTTTGCTGGGTGCCGGTCTTGGAGCTGTCATTCAGAAAGCAATACCGCTGATCTTTAAGAACTTTATCCCGGTAGATTTGCCATTTGCTATTTCCTGGCCGGCGGTGGCCCAGGGTTTGTTGCTGGGAGTGCTGGTATCTATTTTATTTGCGATCCTTCCGCTGGTTGCAATCCGATTCGTACCACCGCTCACGGTCTTGCGTGCTGACAATGCTCCACAAAGGGTCTTTTCAAAGATGCGCTGGACGGCCATCATTCTGATTGCTCTTTTTCCTTTTTTAGCCGCTGCTTATCAAACCTCAAACTGGCTCACCGGATTGGCATTTGCAGCAGGACTGGCGCTGGCTCTTGGATTTCTTTCGCTTGTAGCCATGGGATTGTTAAGACTTGTGAGAAAATTTTTTCCGGCAAACGCCCGCTTCGTTTTTCGTCATGCCCTTTCCAACCTTTATAGGCCAAACAATCAAACGCAAGTGTTGATGGTGACCATTGGGCTGGGCGCATTTATCATTGCTACCCTCAACATCATTCAGAACAGTTTATTGGGTCAGGTGGAATTTACAGGCAACCAAAACCAATCCAATACCATTCTCTTCGACATCCAATCGTCGCAGCGGGACGGTGTGGTTAAACTCATTAAAGAACATCAATTACCCGTCAACCAGGTTGTGCCAATTGTTACCTGCCGCCTTCTGGAAGTAAAAGGAAGAAAGGTTGAAGTTTTATTGGCAGATACGGTGAATAGAACTCCTGAGTGGTCGTTGACGCGCGAATATCGCGTTACTTACCGGGATAGCTTACATCATTCAGAGGAGATGACAAAAGGGAAACTTCAATATTTTAATCATGGGCAAAAGGATTCTGTTGGAGTGACCGTTTCTGATGGGATACAAGAGACACTTCGGCTTGAGTTAGGCGACTCGCTTGTTTTTGATATTCAGGGTGTACCATTGAAAGTGCGCATCAGCGGAATACGAAAAGTAGACTGGCCAAAAGATCCTCCAAATTTCCTTTTTGTTTTTCCGAAAGGGGTGATTGACAACGCCCCGCAGATATGGGTTGCCGCTACCAAAGTCGGTGAGCTCAATCAGGCAAAACGCTTTCAGCAGGAATTGGTGATGGGTTATCCAAATGTATCCCTAATAGATTTGCGCCTCATCTTGAGCACCGTTGAGAATCTCTTCGGTAAAATCAGTTTGGTGATAAAATTTTTGGCCCTGTTCAGCATTATCACAGGCCTTGTTGTGCTCGCAGGTGCTGTCGTCAATAGTAAGTTTGTACGCATTCGCGAAAATGTATTGCTGCGAACCATTGGGGCGCGAACGCGCCAGATCATGCAGATCACACTGATCGAGTATGCCTATCTCGGTTTATTTTCCGCCCTTACAGGGATGATCTTGTCATTGGCAGGTGGCTGGGCATTGTGTCGTTTCTTTTTTGAGGTCCAGTTAGGGGTTGCATGGGGTGATTTACTATTGGTGGGAGGAGCGGTGACAGTGCTCACGGTTTTTATTGGATGGTTCAATTCACGCGAAGTAATTTC
The DNA here is from genome assembly GCA_043776495.1 of Cyclobacteriaceae bacterium. GTDB lineage: Bacteria > Bacteroidota > Bacteroidia > Cytophagales > Cyclobacteriaceae > ELB16-189. The sequence continues at coordinate 4,174 of JAYVRH010000760.1, read as the reverse complement.
CACCCCACCCTTGCAAGTGCTAAGAAAGGAATGAAAATTCTGTAATGTCCAATCCCGAATTCTGAATATTGAAGTAGGATACCCATTTGAAATTGAGCTTTGGACATTCAAGGTTATGTCTTCTTAGATATATCCTACCGTCCAATAGGCCAAACATCCTGTCCATTCTCTGAAGAGGGTATGCCACAATGAAAAAGCTTCTATTTTGGGTATGAGGAACACGTCAAATGTAAATTGGCGCTGATGGCTAAGAAAATCGGTACTAAAGGGCGTGATTGGCCAGCCAACTTTTGAGAAGCAAGCGAGCGATCTGGGCATATGATTGGCTGAAGTGATCAGGATACATTGGTTTGGCGTGGTTTTACCTTCAAGCATGTTTTTTACTTCCAAAGCAGATTCGTGAGTGTTGCGGGAAGAAGTCTCAACAAGAATGTCTTCTTTGGGAACGCCCATCAATTGTAGCAAAGTTGAAAGTTCTTCAGCCTCCTGCTCACCGATATCAAAAAGACGTCCACTCCCCCCAGAGATCAAAACCTTTCGGATATATCCCATTTTGTAGAGTTGTAAGGTGTGGTTGATCCGGTCTGCTGCCCCACCAATGTAAACCCTGTCTTTGGGCCCCACTTCAGATTTGGCTGAGCCAGAAAGCAAGACGCCATATTCATACTTCATTTTCAACTCATTGAAAGGAGTGACCTTTACCTCCCAGAACCGCATCGCCTCATTTGCGATAAATTCATTTGAAAAGAAAAGTAGCATGGAGGTTCCGGCAATGAAGAGCCATTTCTTCAAACGAGGACTTTTCAAGAGCCAGGAAAGTACCAGGCAGGCACAGATAATCACCAAAGGCTTTGCGAGGTAACTAAGCGTTTTGGAAAGAATAAAGAACATCGTTACCTCTTGAGTGAGAAATTTTCAAAGCCGCCAATGATCTTTCTAAATACGTTATAGAAGAGCGTAATGTAGAGCAAAACTGAAATTGTCCAGATTACACACAGGTTAAAGTACAAGGTATCAATGGTCACATTCATAAAATGTTTTGCCGGAAGATAGAATTGAGCATCAAAATCTATGAAGTGGTCTGGTTCCGGGTCTTTGTAGATCGGATATATTTTTTGAATTAGTTGATCTCTCGCTTCAATGATGCGAACGGGTTCATCTTGATTTTTTACCAATAGGGAGATGGCTTCATTCTGATAGGATTCCCGATAGCGCTCGAACTCTTTTTTACCCCCCATTTCTTTAGTCATATTTTCGATTAACTTTTCATTTTCTTTGGTCGCCGTTGCTGCTCTATTTGCATAATATTGCTTAAGCGTCACCAGGAAGTGTTTTGTTTTAGAATAGACAGCTGAATCATAAGTTCCTGGGTGAAGCAGTGACACTTCAGGAAAATGCTTCTTTCCTATGAGATCTAACTCGCGGTTTGCTTCGCTCTGAATAAGATTTAAATGAGATGCTATTTCATTGGGATTAACTTCTTTCTTTAAATAATTCTGGTTGACAAAAACAAGCTTTGACTCCAGGGTAGGGATGTAGTATATTCTTTTATATTCGGCGTCCGCGATTATTTTCTCCTGGTCATAAAACCGGCGTTCAAATTCATTGTCCTTGAATTGGGCCACCATGGAGGCTTCGAAAGCCCACCGGGAGGTCATCAAATCACCGACGAATGGTACAGTCTCAGAATTTCCTATGAGGGGATTAAGTTTGTCAAACTTGACTACTACTCCACTTAAGATCAGTTGTGGGATCAATAGAATCGGGATCAAGATATAGATGGTCACGGCAGAGTTGAAAGCGGAAGAAATATTTAGCCCCAGCATATTGGCGAAGCATGAAACGGTGAAAAGAATGCTCCAATGAATGAAGAACATACCATTGATCTCAAGCATGTAATTCCCCACTAAGACAAAGAGAAATGTTTGAATGGCGGAAATCATGAACAGAATTGACATTTTTGATATGAGGTAACTGCTGCGGCTTAAGTGAAGGAATGCCTCCCGTTTGAGAATTTTCTGGTCACGGATAATCTCTTCAGCACTTACCGTAAGCCCCATAAACAGCGCCACAATCACACTCATGAAGAGATAAGCCGGAAGATTCTGATTCTTCATGAAAACGTAGCCTGTTTGAAACGGATTGTCAGAATTGTAATAATGTGTGATGAACGCAAGTATGAAAGCCAGCAAGGGGGCTTCCAGTAAGTTAATGGCCAGGTATTGACGATTGCTGAGCTTGGACAACAAGTCACGTAGGCCAAACAGCCTCATCTGTTTAATCCAACCTGGAAGGTAGAGGGAGGAGTGGGGTGCTTCCGCCGAGGGCTTGAAAGGCATGATCTTATTCTTCTCTTTGAAGAAATGATTCCATAGTTCAGGAGCGATCTTTCTTTCGCTCGTAAAATTTCCATACTCGTCAATCACCTTCGTTTCTATGATATTAAAGATCTGCTCCGGGTTTACGTTACCGCATTCATGGCATTCTCCCTGGTCGCTGTTGACGAGGTTAATATTACGTTTGAAATAAATTACTGCATCCACCGGATGGCCGTAATAAATCTGGAAACCGCCTGTATCAAGAATGACCAGCCGGTCGAACATTTTGAATATGTCTGAACTTGGCTGATGGATGACTGCAAATACCAGTTTGCCTTTCAGCGCCAGTTCTTTGAGAAGATCGATAATGTTTTCGGAATCGCGGGAAGAAAGTCCTGATGTAGGTTCATCTACGAAGAGTACAGATGGTTCTCGCAGCAATTCCAATCCAATATTGAGACGCTTTCGCTGGCCGCCGCTGATGGTTTTTCTAAGTGGTGATCCGACAGTTAGGTCTTTTGTTTCCAATAGCCCGAGATCGTCCAGTGTCTTGTGCACGAGTTCGGAAACTTCCTTTTCTGATAAATGGTTAAAACAAAGTTTGGCTGCGAAGTAAAGGTTTTGATAGACCGTAAGATCTTCGATGAGTAGATCGTCCTGAGGTACGAAGCCAAATACTCCCTCGACTTTCTTTTGATTGCGATGGATATCAATGCCGTTGATGAGCACTTGCCCACTGGAGGGCTTTTCTGAACCATTGAGGACTTGTAGCAACGTCGACTTACCTGCTCCGCTGGCGCCCATCAGGGCGATCAGGTTGCCTGATTCTTCGGCAATATTGATGTGACGCAGACCGAGTCTGCCATTATTAAACTTATAAGAAATATCTTTTGCTTCGAATGTGGCGCGAACTTCGCCTACAAATTTTTTGAATTGACTTAATGTCTCACCGAAATAAACAGGGTCGGCCCCTTCCCATCGGATGCTGCTTCCATGGGCCAGAGGATTTATGTTTGAAGACTTTTGAGGAACGCCGTTCAGATAGACATCACCTTTGCCGGTATATTTGAAAAAGTAGAGATCCCCTGCGGTTAAATACAATATGGCGATCGTACCTTCTAGCTTCTCACGAAAAATATGTTTGCAACCGACAGGCTTTTCAGATATGGAGTCGATGATCAGGATGCTTTCTGAATCAAAACTGTTTCGATCCGTACCCAGGATATAATGGGTCATCAGGTCCATGTCTGTAGCGTTTACATTCAGCGCTGCAGCAATCATTTTCGCATAATGATTTTCGCGATCGGAGATATAACCATCTGCCAGCACCACACTCATAAGTTCCAGGAGGATGACTGCCTTTTGTTTTTGCGTTAAGTCTGCGTTGATCTGCTGGCACAGGCCTTGAATATTTTTCTGCTGGTCTTCAGATAAATCATTGGCGAATGCATCGAAGAACGCGATGTTTTCCATGACTGCCTTTCTCCCAAGATGGTCGTTCAGGAATGCCAGGACATAGTCCCTCTCTTGCTGGGTCACGTCATCCTCCTTTGCCACGATGGCAAATAGGCGGAGGATTGCTTTGAGGACGGGTTCGCTCATGGTCAGTAGGGATTAGAATCTAAATATACAAGTAGAATAAAACACAAGAAAAGAAAAAAGGGGATTGGTACGACCCAATCCCCTTTTAGTATGGCTTAATCAGCCTATTGAACAATATCTGACCTTAGTTTTTCTACAGTCTTTGTAATTTCTTCCAGGGTTTTATCTGAGAGTGTAAGATTGGCTTTGTTATTTTTTATCTGTTCTTCAAGATTCGAGGCTGCATAACTTGCCTCGAGGCTCTTTAGATCAGC
>JAYVRH010000759.1:0-3016 GCA_043776495.1 Cyclobacteriaceae bacterium | reverse complement strand
TGCCGACATAGAACTCAATGTGGTCTGTGCCGTTGATGGGTAGAAAATCCTGTCTCATTCCGCTATCGTTTGAAAGGCCAAAATTAACTATTCGGCAGGTTTGTTTTAATATCTGGCTGCATTTCTCTAATCTTGGCAAAATTTTGAAAAATGGATATAGTAGCAATTGATAAGGCCCTGCAGGAGATCATTAGAAGCCGCATGGAATTGCTCAAGCTGGATTATAGCAATCCCAAATATGACGACCTGGAAGAAAAGCTCCACGACCTGGAAGATGCCTTTCAGGAGTCCTTTGGTGATGAGGTGGAAAGGGCTTTTCAGGATGTACATGATGAGTACTGCCCCGATACGGATGTATTGGTCCCCATCGCATATATCGCAAAAGCGTATGAAGTGAATAGTAAAAATGAATATTCCGTTCTGCCCACCGAAGGCGTGTTTGTCGAGATGGACGACTACCCGGGGCAAGACACCAAATTGGTACTTGTTCCAAACCCCGTCAGGATTGTATTAAGTATTGGAGCTGATAAGCAACAAATTGTCTGGACCGCAAAATAGATAGCGGCTGACTTATTATTCTCTGAATCCCAACTTCTTTCTCACCCGAGCGAGTACGTTACTGGCTATCTGTCGCGCACGATTTTCTCCGTCTGCCAATTTATGATCAATCTCTCCGGGGTTGGCCATGAGGTATTGAAAGATTTCTCTTTCCTTTTTGAACTTATCAATTAACAGACCAAGAAGTTCTTGTTTTGCATGCCCATATCCAAAATTACCTGCCAGGTATTTTCCGCGCAGCCCTTCCGTTTGTTCAGGAGAGGCAACCAGTTTGTAAATAGCAAAGACATTATCTTTATCTGGATTCTTTGGAGACTCCATGGGCGTGCTGTCTGTCACGATTGACATCACTTGCTTCTTAAGTTCCTTTTCAGGAAGGAAGATATCAATGATATTTCCGTAGGACTTGCTCATTTTTTGTCCGTCGGTGCCGGGAATGGTCATCAACTGTTCTTCAATTTGTGCCTCCGGAATCACAAATGTTTCCCCGAATTGATAATTGAAAATGGAAGCGATGTCACGTGCAATTTCGATGTGCTGCTTTTGATCCTTTCCGACCGGAACAATGTTGGCATCGTATAAAATGATATCGGCTGCCATCAATACAGGATACATGAAGATACCTGCGTTCACGTCTGCCAGTCTGTCGGATTTGTCTTTAAATGAGGTGGCATTGGAGAGCATGGGGAAAGGGGCGAAGCAACTGAGGTACCAGGCGAGTTCACACACTTCAGGTATGCGGCTTTGACGATACAACAGATTCTTTTCAGTATCAAAGCCAAATGCGATCCATGCAGCTGCTACCGCCATGGTGTTATGCTTTCGCAAAGCGGCATCTTTGATCGTAGTGAGCGAATGCAGGTCTGCAATGAAGAACAACGAGTCATTTTCTGACTTTCGAGATAGCTTAATGGCGGGGAGGATCGCCCCCAACAAATTGCCTAAATGGGGTAGTCCACTACTTTGTATGCCGGTAAGAATTCGAGCCATGGTAGTGCAAAGAAAACAGGGATCATGCAATTACCAGTATTTTTGCAATAATTTTGTTCCATGAAGAATGTGCTGGTTTTGATTTTGATGTGCCTTGCTCTCCCGTGTCTGCCACAACAAGTGGAGCCACTGATCTTTAGGGAAAAGACCTATGACTTCGGTGATATTGATGAGGGGAAAGGCAATGCCGACCATGAGTTTATTTTCACCAACAATAGCGGGCGGCCTGTAAAAATAGTTTCTGTCCAGGCTTCTTGTGGATGTACCACGCCGGGTTGGTCACAAAATCCAATTCCACAAGCTAAGACAGGATTTATCAGGGCAAGTTTTGATCCCAGGGGAAGGCCGGGCTATTTTAACAAGACACTCACCGTTACCACAGATTGGGATGCCAACCCTATTGTACTTCAGATCAAGGGTCATGTATTCAATGAAGGGACTGCAGGATCACATGATTTTTCGGTAGCCAATGGAAATCTTTATTTTATCAGCAGGTCGTTCAATGTTGGGAAGGTTTTTATCAATCGGAGTGCTACAGAAAAGCAGTTTGCTGTAATGAACAAAGGCACCGCCCCAATCAAATTTCTGAAGGTAGCCAAACCTTCTTACATAAAGATTGGAATGACGGTATCCCTTGCACCGCAGGAGAAGGGCTTCATTAGCGTCTTGTTTGATGGACAACAAAAAAATCAGTTTGGTTTTGCTTCTGACAATATTCAAATAACCACCGACGATGTGGGTCATGAAATAAAATCCATTTCTGTTTTTGCTTCTTTGGAAGAATATTATTCGATACCAGTTGGGGAGGAAGCAACGAAGGCTCCGATACTTTTCCTGAAGGAACAGGACATTGATTTAGGCCGTTTTCGTCAGCGTGATTTGATTGATCGGATCATAACCTTGAAGAACACGGGCAAACGAGATATTCAGATCAAAGCCATTCAAAGCAATTGCACCTGCATCTCAACAGAGTTAGAAAAGAAAATCATCTTTCCTGGTGATTCTTCTATTCTAAAAATTTCTTTCAGACCTCAAAACCGTGGGGGAACTCAGCTGAAAGCCATTACCCTCTATTCAAATGATTCCCGCAATCCCGTTCAACGGATCAATGTTCAAGTATATATTGAAGATTGATAATCAGATAGCGGGTAGGTTAACATGAGAGGAGTTTCGCGGCTATTTTCCTGGCCGCATCTCCATTGCCATACAATAGTTGAGGCTTGATCACGACTTCTTTATTTTTGTGAAAACTGGCCATTATTTTTTCAGTGTCTGCGCCGGTGATTTCGTTAGCTCCGGCTTCCACTAATTCCACCCACTCTGTTTGATCGCGCAGGGTAATGCAGAATTTGTTAAAAAAGTAAGCTTCTTTCTGAAGCCCTCCGCTGTCAGTGAGCACCATTTTGCAATCCTCCAACAATGAGAGCATGTCGAAATATCCTACGGGCTCAATAACCTTTACTTTCAC
>JAYVRH010000758.1:0-3017 GCA_043776495.1 Cyclobacteriaceae bacterium | reverse complement strand
GGCATTACAAAGAAATATACCCTCTTCAGCTTTAAGACCGGTGCCGTTGTGTTGAATGCGGACAGTGCTTCAACGAAATGGGATATTGGATTCAACGGAACGATTATTATCGTGAACAGCGCAACGAGCGGTCCCGGGGCTGCAGGCGCGATAGTCCAGACGGGAATATTTGACGAACTCACTACTGCACCGGATGACGGCTACCTTCAGGACAATAAAAATTCTGCTGATGCCAAATATGCGATTCTCACCGGATCCGGGAAGGGATGGTACAATTACTCTCAGGCTACGAACATTGTTTCGCCCATCGCTGGCAGAGTTTTGATTTTTAAAACAGCCGATTCGAAGTATGCCAAGATGGAAATCCTAAGTTATTATCAGGATGCACCTACAACCCCTACGTCGACGACCAAGGACCGTTACTACACCTTCCGCTACATCTATCAGGCAGACGGAAGTAAGAAGTTGAAATAGATTGACTCTTGAAACTCAAAGAGGACCTGGAGGGTAAGTTTATCTCCGGGTCTTTTATTGCTAGCCAGAAATAAACGATCGTGCAAATCAAAATATTGAGGTTTACCGGCATCACAGAAGGAATTTCCTTTCTCGTGCTGCTTCTCATTGCGATGCCCATGAAATATTATTTGGGCCTGCCTCTGGCCGTTAAAGTTGTGGGCTGGATGCATGGAGTTTTGTTTATCCTTTACATCCTCGCCGTATTGCTTGCAATTAGAATAATGAGCTGGAATTGGTTTGCTTTGCTCGTAGCGTTGGGTGCATCGCTGATACCTTTTGGTACATTCTACCTTGATAAATCATGGAAGCGAAGAGAAAGAGAACTACAAAGTGTGGCTGATTAAAAAGTGTCTCGTTAAGCAACTGATCAACTTCGAAATCTGGAACTCTCCAGTTTAAAAGGGGACGGCAATATCTCACGCAAAGTCGCAAAGTCGCAAAGAATGTAGTCGCATTTTACTTTGCGTTCCTAGAGGCTTTGCGTGACCTGCATTTCATTTCGTCCCCGATGCATGCTAGTGTGTCATTTTTGTTATGTATTAGAAACCTGAGGAATGCTCGCAGAGTTTCGAATACCGTCAAACACTTACCGGGCGATCACCTTATAAGTCTTGAATGAAGAACTCATCGGTGATTTTTCACCCTTCTGCTTTGCCAGTTTAATGTCTTCGAAACCCCTCTTGTGACCTTCGAGAAATTCAGGCGAGGATGTCCAGCTTTCTAAACTGTGTATGTGAGGCATTTCAGGTTCAAAATGTCAAGTTTTATTTAGAATTATTCTAAAGAATTTTATATTTTCATTGTGGAACCATGGAACTCAGAAACAGATACTTATCGCTGGATGTTTTCCGAGGGCTGGACGTGGCCTTGATGATCATGGTCAATACGCCAGGCAATCATTCCACCACTTTTTCGCCCCTGCTTCATGCAACTTGGAATGGGTTCACACTCACGGATCTGGTTTTCCCAACTTTTCTTTTTCTGGTAGGCACATCCCTGAGTTTTTCGTTAAGAAATTATGAGGCCATCGGCACTCCAGCGGTATTGAAAAAAGTCTTAAAGAGAACGGCTCTTATTTTTCTGCTGGGCTACCTCATGTATTGGTTTCCTTTTGTAGAGCAAAATGAAATGGGAGCCTGGTTGATGAAACCTCTTGCCGAGACCAGAATTTTTGGTGTGCTTCAACGCATCGCACTTTGTTATGGTATGGGAGCGATCATTATTCATTTTTTCAAAATCAGAGGTGCGCTTATCTTCAGTGCGGTGTTCCTCCTTTCATATTGGATCGTGTTGATTGCCTTCGGTGACCTCACACTCACTGGAAATGCTGTTCTCAAATTTGACACCTGGCTCATTGGGGCAAATCATCTTTACGGCGGAGAGGGACTTCCATTTGATCCGGAAGGATTCCTGAGCACGTTTCCGGCAGTCGTCAATGTCATGGCCGGATATGGTGTTGGGATTTACGTTAGACAAAATGGACCATCCTATGAAACGATTGCGAGAATAATGATGATTGGTGCATTGATGATCTTCCTTGCCCTTAGCTGGGATCTTGTTTTTCCAATAAATAAAAAGCTGTGGACAAGTTCCTTTGTGATGTACACGTCCGGCATTGATTTGATGGTGCTTGCCATCCTAATTTATATGATTGACCTCAGGCAGTGGAAAGGGTGGACCTACTTCTTTGAAGTATTTGGAAGGAATACCCTTTTCCTCTATTTGCTTTCCGAATTGCTGGCCATATTGCTCGTCACGTTCTCCATTCAAGACGAAACTTTTCATCGGTGGATTTTTCTAAATTTATTGAAATCCTGGGCAGGCGGTTATTTTGGTTCCCTGTTTTTTGCTTTGAGCTTTATGTTGCTCTGCTGGGTGGTAGGATATTGGATGGATCGGAAAAAGATCTATGTTAAGATTTAATGCATTTCCCGCGGATTTCCGCTGATCAGGTCACGCAGATTTGCGCCGATTCTTTTTTAATAACTTTTCATTGTCCGCTTTGAAAAATACTTGTTGATAATTAATATATGGGAAGTCTGGAGCCAGAGCACCCAGTTACTAATTTCTTGAAGTCATCAGCGAATATCTGCGGTGAATTCAATCTGCGAAAATCCGCGGGAAATATTTCAATGATAACTTTTCTCCCCAGCCTTTATCTCAACTCTTAAGATATTTTCTGCAGGAGGGAAGGGGCATGAATAGCCGTCACTATACGCACAGTATGGATTATAGGCGTTATTGAAATCCAAGACCATTGAACTTGCACCCGGTATTTTTTTTAGATCGAGGTAGCGGCCTGCACCATATGTTTCCTTTGCGCTGGTTTCATCGGCAAATGCAAGGAATAGGGAGCCTCGGGTGGGGCCCATCGCCATCACTTCCAGCAAGAGAAGGCGGTTTTTTATTCCGCCTAACTCAAATTCAGCCCAGGCATATTCAAGGAACCTGTTCTGTTCCCCGGAACTTGTTGGCAAATTCACCACCTTTTTGTTCTCCAC
>JAYVRH010000757.1:0-3024 GCA_043776495.1 Cyclobacteriaceae bacterium | reverse complement strand
ACAAGGATTTATGCAGGTATGACATTGAATGAATGGAGTGCCTTAAAAACCAAAATTGACAAACAAGGTCGTGGCGACAAATGGTTGAGGATTGGACTTTTGAAAGGATTTGTAGACGGTTCACTTGGATCTCATACGGCAGCGTTCTTTAAACCGTTCATCGATTCACCAAAGGACTCAGGTTTTTTCATTACGCCGGAAAAGGATCTTTATGAATGGGCATCTGAGGCAGACAAGGCAGGCTTGCAAGTGACCATCCATGCCATCGGTGATAAAGCCATTCACACATTATTAAATATTTATGAGCGCATCGAAAGTGAAAACGGAAAACGAGACCGACGATTCCGCATTGAACATGTTCAGCATCTTGATCCCGCAGACATCAAGCGATTTGTTTCATTGGGAGTGATCGCCAGCATGCAACCTTACCACGCGATTGATGACGGCCGTTGGGCGGAACGGGTGATTGGACATGAACGAAGCAAAACAACTTATGCCTTCAGATCGCTGCTCGATGCCGGTGCCACGGTGTCCTTTGGCAGCGATTGGTTCGTTGCTCCGCCAACGCCTTTGGAAGGAATCTATGCTGCCGTCACCCGCAGGACATTGGATGATAAGAACCCAGATGGATGGATACCGGAGCAAAAGATTTCTGTGGAGCAAGCTTTGAAAGCTTATACCATTTCAGCAGCCTACGCATCCTTTGAAGAGAACATCAAAGGTTCGCTGGAGCCAGGAAAGCTTGCGGATTTTGTCATCCTTGACCAGGACATCACCACCATTCCACAGGAAAAAATCCGTGAAGTGAAAGTGCTGAAAACCGTCGTAGGCGGACGGGCGGTATTTGAACGAAAGTGATTGCCAAATGCAGGTTTTAGGTTAGAAAACTGTATTTGCACTTCTTAGACATTTGTCCTAATATTGTAGACAAATGTCTAATACCTTTTATTATGGCTTCTGAATTGACGATTTCACAAAAACTTGACAAAGAAATTGCAACCCTTGTAAGACGTTCTAAGTTGGGAGGAAAGTTTTTTTCTTCTATCAAAGATATCAGCTACACAGATTTTCTATCCAACAGGCTGGCCATCATTTTGGTAATACGAGAGGGCGTTCCATACTCGCTTTTTAATTTGATTAGAAATCAGGCACCCTTCAGCGAAAATGATTGGTCAGTCTTCCTTGATATCTCCGCCAAATCCTTGCAACGTTATAAACAAACCCTGAGGCATTTCAAGCTGCTTCAATCAGAAAAAATAATTGAAATGGCCGAGGTAACCAACATAGGGCTGGACACTTTTGGTGATATGGATAAATTTAAGCTGTGGCTTGATACGCCAAATTTTTCGCTTGGGGGCTTAAAGCCGATGGAATTGCTAAAAGATTCGTATGGCAAGGAAATGGTTGTGGGAGAATTGACAAGAATTAACCATGGCATTCTTGTCTGATGGAAGCGTTCAGATTATCCAGAGATAAATTTTCGGAGCCACTCTCCGGAAAAGGAGCTGCTTTAAAAGGCGCAAGGTGGAATTCTGTTGGGGTTGAATTGATTTACCTGGCCTCAAACCGGTCGCTTGCGATGGCCGAAGTGGCAGTCCATCTTACGATAGCAACAATTCCCAGCGACTATGTAATGGTGACCGTTTATATTCCGGATAATACGTCCATGCAAAAACTCAATGATACTGATTTACCAGCTGGTTGGAATTCTTTTCCACACCCTGCTTCAACCCAGGTAATTGGTGACAGATTAATAATTGAAAATCGTTATTGTGTACTTCGGGTTCCCTCTGCTGTTACTCCCGGAGATCATAACTTGTTGATTAATCCTCACCACGAAGACTTCAAGAGAATCAAAATAACAGCGAAAGTAAAATTTCCATTTGACAAGAGAATTTTTAAATGATCTGAATGTTAACTAAGCCAGCAACACGCCTTGCTCCATACATGGAACAATCTGGTATTCATCCGTGGTGAGGCAATATTCGATGTCCTTTTGAATGTTCAGACGGTTCAGTCGTTTTACATGAGATGAGTTGCTGAGAAATTTCACCATGTCACCTTTGGCCAGGTTGTAAAGGTGTTGAGCCGCCAGAGGCGCATCACAGTCGGGCTCGATATGATTTTTTAATTTTTCCATTACAGCTCCAGCGAATAAGGTGTCTTCCAGGTTCACCTTGCCTTTCCAGCCGGCACAAATAATAAGCACACTGTTCTCTCCAAATAACAAATACTTGACAATGGAAGAAAGGTTGAGAAAGGAACCGATCACAATCTTTTTCGCACTCTTGGCTTTCTCAATGGCTTGGGTACCATTGGTGGTCGTGAAGGCTATCTTTCTTCCTTTGATGTCAGCACCCATATACTCGAACGGCGAGTTGCCTTTATCAAAGCCTTCAACTTTTTTTCCATCACGTTCGCCGGAAGTGATATAACCTTTCATTTTCATGGTCCTGCATGCATTCAGGTCTGCAAATGGAGTGATGTTCTCCACGCCATGGGCGAAGGCGGTGACCATACATGAAGTAGCACGAAGTATGTCCACCACTACCACGGTGCGATCATGTAAATCATACAAGTGCATTAATTCAGGACTGAGGCAGACATCGATGGTCTTCATTTTATGGTGAGGTTAATGGTAGTCGAAAAAGCCAATGCATATGTTTATTCAAAACTGACGTGTGATCTTAATAGTAGGCAGTAAGCAAGGACAGTAGGCAAAGTTTAGCCTATTGATGATTGCATACAGCCTACTTCGGAGTCTTCATGTTTATCGCAACCCTTTGACTTACATAAATCTTAGATCAGCGGTGCCTTACACACCTGCCCCTTTAGCCCTTTGCCGCGTATGTCAATAAAAATCTCGGCGCTGGGCTTTGAGTGATCTATCGTGACATAGCCTAATCCTATTCCTATTCCCAGCACGGGAGAAATGGTACCTGAAGTCACTCTGCCAATCACCTGTCCGGTCGCATCCTTAATCATGTAGTCGTGGCGGGGAATGCCTTTGTCAATCATTTTGAA
>JAYVRH010000756.1:0-3029 GCA_043776495.1 Cyclobacteriaceae bacterium | reverse complement strand
GTCAAGCTGGTTCACGCTTCTGCTGATCAACGATCCACTGGTATGGAGAACGGCGCGTTCAATTGTATCACCGCTTTCATCATATCTGAATGTAACTTTGGACGCTAAGTTTCCCAGAGAATTGACGCTAAGATAGTGAATGGAAGAATTTTAACCCGAATTATTCCGGATACGTCCGACATGACGGGGGATACTACTCTTTGTTCTCCCGGTTACCCAGACTTTGGCTGAGCTAAAAATGAAACTTTTCAAAAATACAAGACAATAGAATTTCAGGTTCAAAATCCCTATCATCACATCAGTAGATTTGAATAATACCGAATGGAACGCGGCAATAAGCGCCTCCGCATGGGAGATGGGAAAATTAGTGGGATTGTTTCAGTATTTCTGGGCTGTCTTTCCCTGTTAGGCCTTCTATGTTTTCGATTTCCTGAATTTCTGACGACACCTGAATTCCGAAACATTTACTCGGCTGACATGGTGGAGAAACTGATGTTCCTTGCTATTATTTTATCTTTTCTCTTTGCCTTGGTTAGTTTTCTATTGAGCAAGGAAAAAGGATATCCGGTGACTGGTCTAATACTTTGCACACTTTCCATTGCATTGGGGGGATTCAGTGTGCAAGGAAGAGCTGTCGATAAAACAAGCTGGAGCTTAGGGCTGGATTGGCTCATCCTCGACTTATTGATGATGGCCCTGCTTTTTGTTCCCATCGAAATGGCCTTCCCAAAAAGGAAAGAACAACCGAGGTTCCATGAAGAGTGGCGGACAGATTTGGTGTATTTTATCATTAGTCATCTTTTTATTCAATTCTTTGGGGTTATTACAAAACAACCCTCCGTAATCTTCTTTGGATGGATGGGACTTGATGGCATTCAACATTGGGTCCAAAGCTTACCCTTTTTCTTTGAATTACTTCTGGCGTTATTCATCACAGACCTCTTTCAATATTGGACGCATAGAATCTTTCATTCATATGCCTATTTGTGGCGATTCCATGCCGTGCACCATTCTACCCAATCAATGGATTGGCTTGCCGGATCCAGAATTCACTTCGTTGATATTTTCGTTACGAGGTCTTTTTCGTTTATTCCACTTTACATTCTTGGGTTTTCCACCACCACTTTCAATACTTATGTAGTAATCATTGCCGTGCACGCAGTACTCATACATTCCAACACCAGGATAAATTTTGGTTTCCTAAAATATATAATCACTACTCCTCAATATCATCATTGGCATCATTGCGAGGACCCAAGGTTTTATGGAAGCAATTTTGCCGTTGTGTTTCCATTTATCGACAAACTATTCGGGACTTATTATTTGCCTGGAACTGCATGGCCTGAAAAGACAGGGCTTATGGAAACGGCTTATCCCAAAGGATTTATACGCCAACTATTTTATCCTTTTACCAAAGACCCGGCCAAGGAAAATATTAGTTCTGAAAAGAAAAGCTCAAGGTAGGGTTAGAGATAGTACGTGATCATCGAAACCGAATCTATCGAAGGGCATTCTCAATCAACCTGACAAATTCTTCATGTTTCCAGGTGCTTTGATCATGACCCAAGGAAGTATAGAAGGTACTCCCCTTCCCGAGCGTTTTATACCACGCCACCGGATGATCCTTGCCCATACCAAAATTCTTGTCGGTCATCCAGAGCATATTTCCATTTGGGACAATCTTCTCTCCATCAATGGCATAAATGATATTAAATCCCTTGGCGCGGGGATTTTCGAAAAACACATACCACTCTTCTGAAAGCCGCCAGGCTGGGGCCAACTGATTCGTCAAAATGGAATCAGGAACTGCTTCAAGAACTACCTCTGCCTCTTGAATGTGCCATTCTTTCAAGGGGTGATGGGAAAACTTAACACCCATCAGGTTCTGTTCATACCAATCCCAATGGTGGGAGTCATCGCCGGCGCCATGAATGCCCATTAAGCGACCACCACTCTTGACATATTCTTCCACAAACATCTTCTGTTCTGCGTCAATCACTTCACCCGTCGAGTTATTAAAAACAACTACCATGAATTTGGCCAATTGTTTCTGGTTGAAGACCCCTCCATCTTCCGTATCATACAGAAACCAGTTATTTCTCCTGGCCAATTCAGCAAAAACCATTTTGGAGGTATCGATGGAGCCAGCGTGCCTGAAGCCACTTGATTTCGAAAACAAAAGAATGGCTGGTTGATTCTCAGGAAAGCTAATGGTAGGAATTTCCGTCTCATACGATACCGGGAATCCATTCTTAATCTTGTAAATAAAACCACCCAACAGCACGACAAGAAGCATGATGACACTAAGAACGGTCCAAAGAATAATCTTGATTATTTTTTTCATACACTTCTAATTAGATCAATAGAAAGATTTCACGCAACTAATGTAAAAATAAAATTTGTAACCACTCAGGTTAATTATTTGCATACTGGGTTCCCTTTGAATTACTCTTAAAATCAAAGAACGGGGAAGATTGGCCTGCGGTTCTTTGTCTTCTTCATTAAAATAGACTGCCGTATTCCATCCTGTATAAGCTATATACACTGCCCTGATCGATAGGATAAGCATTGATAGAAAAGGCAGGGATTCCTTTGACCCTGGAATCACGCCTTTATATGGATTACCCCGGAAGAAGTAGACAAAACACGCTGCTACAAACAGCAGCAGACAACAGGCATTCGTAACAGTCAATCCTTCCTGGAACTTACTACTTGATTTTAGTCCTTGCCATTGCATCATCGCAAATAGCACGATGATCCCTGAGCCACTGACGCCCACCGGCAAATCCCATTGCATCAACCGGTTCAGGTACTCCGCCATTGTGACGCACAACGCTGATGTAAATGCAGTAGCGGGTTGAGAAAAATTGATTTGAAACATATTCAGGCGAATCGATTTCCCTTTTATCGCTCAAATGTAACTCGACCTACTGTCCATCAGGCCATGCTAAATTAGTAAACTATGATTGAAAGACAATTTTGTAACCCGCTATTGCATTTACATATTGTTGAACCGAAACCCCTTCGGG
>JAYVRH010000755.1:0-3031 GCA_043776495.1 Cyclobacteriaceae bacterium | reverse complement strand
GATATCCTCAAAACAGAAACAGGTGAACATAAATTGGGACGCGCCATTGCAACACTGATGAAACGGAACCAAAGCAACGTAGCGGTATGATCAGAATTGCCAAATATGTATTATACGATATTTTGCGCAACAAATTCGTGATCATGTACACCCTGTTCTTGTTGCTGGTAACCCTCAGCATGTTCAGCCTCGACACAGATCCTGGGAAGTCCACCATTAGTTTACTGAACATCATACTCCTTGTGGTTCCGTTGGTCAGCATCGTTTTTACAACCATCCATTTTTTTAATTCGTATGAATTCATTGAACTCTTACTCTCCCAGCCGGTGAGCCGTAGAACAATTTATTTCGCAGAATATCTTTCCATCGCCCTGGCCCTGGCCCTGGCTTATTTTATTGGCGTGGCAGTGCCATTGTTTTTTTTCAATTTTAACGTCGCTGCCGCCTACTTAATTCTGTCTGGCCTGGCACTGACGTTTGTTTTTGTTTCCCTAGCCTTCGTGGCGGCGGTGTCTACCCGGGACAAAGCGAAGGCCATAGGAGTGTCACTCTTGTTTTGGTTTTACTTTACATTGATTTATGATGGCTTTATTCTATATGTCATCTATAGCTTTAGCGATTACCCACTGGAAAAAATTATCCTGATGCTGGTTTCCCTGAATCCCATTGACCTGGCACGCATCATTATTTTGCTAAAGTTGGACCTTTCTGCTTTGATGGGCTATACGGGAGCTTTCTATAAAAATTTCTTCGGTAGCAACCTTGGAGTAGCCTATTCGTTCTTGCTCCTTCTACTTTGGACACTCGTTCCCTTGCTGCTGGCCATGAGAAGGTTTGTAAGGAAGGATATGTAACGGCCCAGGCTTATGATTAAAATCATGCGTGAGGAAGGAAATTAGGGTGTCTTCGGTTCAGATTAATCCCAAACCTGATAAATATCATTTCAGGTTTCGAAGCCGAATTTGATCTTTGATTCCTATCAATCACGACCCTAAATAAAGTAAGATATGAAAACACAAAGAATTATTCTGGCCCTTACGATGGCAGCTTCCCTAATGTTAACTTCTTGTGGAAATAGCGGAAGCCAACAGGCCGCCACGGAAGAGGCAGCTCCGGTCGGCGCCGGTCAATCAGCTGTAAACGATAATGAATCGCAAAAGGATGTGGTACGGGTTGCGGTAGGCTCTGCCGATCACACTACGCTCGTCACTGCTTTGAAGACTGCCCAATATGTAGACGTATTATCCAATGCAGGTCCATTTACTGTATTTGCACCGACCAATGCTGCCTTCAACCTCTTGCCTGCCGGTACTGTGGAGGGATTGCTAAAACCCGAAAGCAAGGATGCCCTCCGCAATATTCTGGAGTATCATGTTTCTGTGGGAGTGTATAAGCTTGAAAATATGACGGATGGTCAGAAAATCAATCAAGTGAACCTGGACAATGTAGTCATCGGTATGAAAGATGGTAAATATACTGTCAACGGTGCGAATATTCTTGGGACCGTAGTAGCATCCAACGGAATTGTTTATGTGATCGATGCTGTCCTGTTGCCACCCGCTGCTAAGTAGGCGAGAATATTGTGTATTGAGTAGCTTATTTTCTGAACTCGATGTAGATCCAATATAACTGATTGACAGCAACGAATGGGAGACATCGAAAAACGGGAAGACATTATTCTTTTGGTGAATACTTTTTATGAAAAGGTAAAAGAAGACCAGTTACTAAGTCATGTTTTTCAACATGTCGATTGGCATAGCCACTTGCCGATCATGTATAACTTCTGGTCTTCCATGTTATTGGGTGACCAGACATACCAGGGGAATCCTTTTCAAAAACACATTCATCTCGCCATTGATTCATCCCATTTTGAACGATGGCTGATTTTGTTCAGTCAAACCGTGGATGAACTATTTGAAGGCGCAAGGGCAGGAGAGGTGAAAGACCGGGCAAGAAGTATTGCGGGTATATTTCAGCATAAATTAGGGCTGCTTCAGTAAGTTCTGTCTTTGCCGCCGGGATCACGCGGCGCAAATTGATCATTAAAGCTTGCTATGGTTGAAGATTGCCTGTACTGAAGTTTGCACCAATATTGAAAAGAGTGCTACTTCCTCGCCACGTTCCACCGGATGACTTGTTCGAGTTTGGATGCTTGCGCCAACTTGATTTTCGTTCCGTCCATCTCGATCAGGCCTTCATCACGAAAATCAGAAAGAACGCGGATGACTGATTCTGTGGCAGTGCCCACGATCTTTGCGAGGTCGTCACGCAGGATGCTAAGGGGTTCATTACCTTTCTTAAGCTGCCACATTTTCAGCAAGGCCTCGGCAGTACGTTGTCGTACGGAATTGTATGCGAGATGAAGAAGCTGGGCTTCCTTCTCGGAAACCTTCTTACATAATAGAGAAATAAAACTGGCTGATACGTCGGGCTGGTTGTGGAGAAGCGCGATAAAATCATGTTTGGGAATCATGACCAGCTCAGAGTCTTCCAGTGCAATCGCAGCATCAGAGTACCCATGGTCTTCCAGAAGTGATTCATATCCGAAGAAGTCATTCTCTTTATAAAGATTTGTAATCAGTTCCTTTCCATCGGGATGAGACTTGTAGGTCTTGATGCTTCCGGTTTTGACAAAAAAGGTATAAGACGGTGTATCTCCCTCAGAAAATATCTCCGTTTTCTTTTTATACAATTTGACTTTGTTTTCTTTACATAGATCTTTTAGGTTCAGTACTTGTCTGGCATCCTGAATAAATTGGTTCAATCCGTCTGCGGTGGAAGCATAACTACGTTGTTGCATTTCGCTCTTTCTAAGCCGCGCTTCAATGGCATTCAGTAAGTCGGTATCATCAAAAGGTTTGGTCAGATAATCGTCAGCGCCCATGCTCATTCCTTTTCGAATGTCGGCCTTCTCTGCTTTGGCGGTGAGGAAGATAAAAGGAATGCGGGCCGTTTCTGGTTTTTTACTAAGAATGTGGAATACGCCGTATCCGTCCAGCTCGGGCATCATGATGTCGCAGATGACAAGGTC
>JAYVRH010000754.1:0-3032 GCA_043776495.1 Cyclobacteriaceae bacterium | reverse complement strand
AGCTTTACCTGAATAAGGGCAATTTTCATTTCGAAGACATTACAGAGTCAGCAGGACTAGCTACACATGGAGTCTGGAGTACTGGAGTGAGCCTAGTGGATATTAATGCGGATGGCCTCCTGGACATTTACATCTGCAAGTCGGGCCCCCCAACCAAGTTCAGAAGAAACAATGAGCTTTTTATTAACAATGGAAACTTGACATTTACAGAAAGGGCAAGTGAATATGGGCTGGATTTTATGGGCCTCTCCGTTCACGCGGCTTTTTTTGATTTCGATAAGGACGGTGATCTTGATTGCTATTTACTGAACAATTCATTACGCTCGGTGGGCGCTTATGATTTGCGGAAAGACCAACGAAACATTCCTGATACTTTGGGTGGCAACAAGTTACTAAGGAACGATGTCGGAAAATTTATTGACATCAGTCAACAGGCTGGTATTTACACAAGTGCCATCGGATTTGGTTTGGGAATTACCATCGGTGACATCAACAAAGATGGATGGTCCGACATCTACATCTCGAATGATTTCTTCGAAAAGGATTACCTCTATATCAATAATAAGAATGGTACCTTTAGCGAGTCGATAGAGAAAAATTTGCGGGAAATAAGTCTTGGCTCCATGGGAGCGGATATGGCCGATATCAACAACGATGGATATCCTGAGTTATTTGTCACTGAAATGCTCCCGGAAAGTGATGAACGATTGAAGACGACCACCCAGTTTGAAAGTTGGGACAAATACAAGTGGAGTTCCGATATGGGGTATTACCATCAATTCAGTCGCAATGTGCTGCAACTCAATAATGGTGATGGTACATTCAGTGAAATATCCAGATTGTCTGGAGTTCAGGCCACAGATTGGAGTTGGGGGGCCTTAATTTTTGATATGGATAATGATGGGTTGAAAGATATTTTTGTGGCCAACGGCATTTACAAAGACTTGCTGGATCAAGACTACGTGAACTATAGCGCAGACCCTGAAATAATAACCCGAATATTGCGGCGGGAGCCTGACGTTATCACACACCTTATTGATGCAATGCCTTCCGCTAAGATTTCTAACTATGCATTTCAAAACACAAAGGACCTTTCGTTTGTAAATAGATCCATGGAGTGGGGGCTGGACTTCCCATCATTCTCAAACGGATCGGCGTATGGTGATTTAGACAATGATGGTGATCTTGATTTGGTATTGAACAATGTCAACATGCCAGCTTTTGTGTATCAAAACAGGTCCAGGGAATCTAGCCCTGGAAATGCTTCACTTACATTCTCTTTGCATGGAGAGCATGGGAATTCTTTGGCAATAGGCGCAAAGATTACATTGAAAGCCAACGGACAGAAATTCTATCAGGAGCTTTCTCCCATGCGTGGATTTATGTCCACTGTTGATTATAAATTGCATTTTGGCCTTGGAGATATTCTTTCTGTGGACACAACAATTGTAGAGTGGCCTCAAGGTAAAATTACCGTACTCACTGATTTGAAAGTAAGCCAGCTTGTCTTATTGGAGGAGAAGGACGCAAAGGATAGACTTGATGCGCATGGCGTAAGGCCTGGAAAGAAACCTGTTTTCACGAAAATGGATGAACTTAAAGGTGCAGACTTTGTGCATTCGGAAAATGAATATAGTGACTTTGACCGCGACCGTCTTCTATTTAATATGATCTCCAATGAAGGCCCGTGCCTTTGCACAGGGGATATTAACAATGATGGACTCACGGACATCTATGCTGGAGGGGCAAAGGACCAGCCTGGCATCTTATACCTTCAATCGAAGACAGGGGCCTTTACCCAATCCAATCAGCATGTTTTTGAGGATGATAAGAGTTCCGAGGACACTGATTGTATCTTTTTCGATGCCAACAATGATGGTAAAGCTGATCTTTATGTGACGAGTGGCGGAAGTGAATTTTCTTCGAGTTCAAGCGCATTATTAGACCGTCTTTACTTGAATGTGGGGAATGGTAAGCTTGAGAGAAGCCAGGCACTATTGCCTGTGTCCAATAGATTTGAGAGCACTTCCACAGTGACCGCACATGACTATGATGAGGATGGCGACCTTGATCTCTTTGTTGGTGTGAGGCTTATTCCTTCCCAGTATGGCTTTCCTGGTAATGGATATCTATTAAATAATGATGGAAAGGGTAATCTTCAAGATGTGACTGAAAAGATTGCTCACGGCCTATTGAATTCAGGATTGCTCACGGACGCGAAATGGGTGGATGTGAACAATGATACTAAGAAGGATTTATTGGTGGTGGGGGAATGGATGCCAATTCGGTTGTTCTTGAAAGAAGGCAATAATTTGGTGGAGAGGACAAAGGAGTATGGATTAGAGAAAACAAACGGCTGGTATAACTGCCTTGAGACGGGTGATTTTAACAAGGATGGCCTGCCTGATTTTGTGGTTGGAAATCATGGGTTAAATTCGCGATTTAAAGCTTCAGCCTCGGAACCTGTTTCGCTTTATGTAAGTGACTTCGACCGCAATGGAATGATTGAGCAGGTTATGACACGATTTGACAATGGAATCCCCTATCCATTTGTCCTCCGGCAAGACCTGGTGGCGCAGATTCCTTCTTTAAAGAAGAAATTCCTTCACTATAATGAATACAAGGGGAAAAGAATGGAGGATATATTTACATCCGAGCAACTCCAAAAGGCAATTGTTTTAAATGCGTTCACTTTTGAAACGGCAGTCTGGATTAATCAGGGAAATGGAACCTTTAAAAAGGCGATCTTACCTGTTAGGGCACAATTTTCCCCGGTATACGCAATACTAGTTGATGATTTTGATGGTGATGGCAATCAGGATGTACTCATGGGTGGAAATTTGTACAGGGCCAAACCAGAGACAGGGATTTACGATGGAAGCTATGGAACGCTGCTAAAAGGAGATGGCCAGGGTAACTTTAAGGATATTCCTTCAGGTGAATCAGGAATTCTCATAAAAGGTGAAATCCGGTCATTGGAGAAAATGGTTTACCGCGGAAAGAATATTGTTCTTGTCGGGAAGAACAATGAT
>JAYVRH010000753.1:0-10307 GCA_043776495.1 Cyclobacteriaceae bacterium | reverse complement strand
CTTCAGAATGTTCCCGATGCCATCCACCAGACCATTGCTGGATATATTTCCACGGGCTCTCAGGCCGGAAGCATGATGCATTCGTTTGATGATTGCATCGTCTCCATCCGTCTGATTGATGGAACCGGAACAGCGCAGACTTTTACAAAATCCTCTGATGTGAGCAATGAGTTTTACGCCGTAGGGGTCTCAATGGGGCTGCTTGGCGTAATCACGTCTGTGACTTTACAATGTGTTCCTGCCTTCAACATCATCGGGCAGGAGAAAACGACACCTCAATCGGACTGTGAATTTGACTTTCTCGGGACAGGACGCGGCACGCTGCCTTCGTTGGAGCAGTATATTACCAGGGCCGAGTTTTCAAGACTATTGTGGTGGCCGTTTCCAACACTCCAGCGTATGATTGCATGGAAAGCAGCCACCATGCAGCCGGCCGATTATAGTCCGCAGACTCTCGAATCTTCCAAATTCAAACCTAAACCGTATCAACCTGTATTTCCAAAGTTACTCGGAGGCACCTTGCCTGCCCGAGCGGTAGCAGGTACGGGATTTCGTGCCATTGCGAATTATCCACAATGGCTCAAAGATATTTTTGGAAATGAACCGTTGAAAATTGGTTTAATTGAAGGGACCCTTGATATTATTGCTCCACTTTTGTACCCCCACATGATTGATTTGTATTTCCCGGTGGAGTCGGCTAAACATCCTGCCCAGCAATTCTGGGATTACTGGAACGGTAGTTTGCCGATGGACACTATTGAATTCAGTGACAATCTTTTTAATTTGGTGTACACAGAATTGTGGATTCCGGTTTCAAAGGCAAACGCTGCAGTCAATGCAATGAATGATTTTTATAAGAAGCAAGGAGCTGGTTTAATCAGTTACTATACAGTCGAAATACTAGCCGCTAAAAGAAGCAACTTCTGGCTGAGTCCGGCCTATGGGGAGGAGGATGTAATTCGCTTGAACATCATGCGTTTTGATACTACTCCAGATGTCGACCTTACCTACTACCAGCAGTTCTGGGAGCTTTTAAAACCATTTAACTTCCGTCCACATTGGGGAAAATACCTTCCGGCCGGCGATTGGGCAAAGAATGACAAGGGTGTTCCGTACTTGCAGCAGTTCTATCCAAGATGGCAGGAGTTCCTCCAATTGCGCTCCAATATGGACCCCAATAATATTTTTCTAACAAATTACTGGAAATCTAAATTTGAAATTTAGTCCCGAATGGAAACTGCGATTGAAACACGATCCAAAATAAATATCGTTCGCCGTTTTAGTCAGTCTTTGGTTAAGCTTTGGGTTCATATCATTACCATCGGAATTACTCCTGGTCTGGATGATTGGGAGGTAAAACGTTCGAGGCTCCTCAACGGAATTTGCGCCATGTCGGTTTTGATTCTGACATTGTATTGCTTGTATTACGGCGATGCCAACCACAGTCTCACTTTCTGGGAAAGCTTTGTAGGGTTGGTGGCAAGTACCATCCCTATTTTGCTGAACTACAAAAAGAAATATACCGCAGCCTGCCATTTCTTTTGTACCTACAATTTGCTGGGCTATTCCTTTCAGGCGATCTCCCACGGATCTGTAGATGCGGTGGAATATATTCTTGTTGCGAGCAGCATCGCCTCCATGCTTTTCTTTAAGGATATCAGAATCGTAATCACTTATTTTATCTTGAATGCGCTCTTTTTCGCAGCTTGCAAATACTCTTTTACAGTGATGGATCCGTTTCTGTTCATGCCGCCGGGAGAAAACCTGAGCGTAGGGAATCACATCACGCTTTTCATAATCGTTTTTCTCATTGTCTATTATTTCAAATCTGAAAACGCGAGACAGGAGGGATTACTGGAATCAAAAAATGTGAGTCTGGCTGACGAAAAGCAAAAATCTGATAGTCTATTGTTGAATATCCTCCCTTATGAAACGGCTGAAGAACTGAAAGAAACAGGAACCGCCAAAACAAAAAGTTTCGATTCGGTTACCGTAATGTTTACCGACTTCAAGAACTTTACGATGATGAGCGAGCAACTGACAGCTCAGGAATTGGTACAGGAGATAAATTACTGTTACAGCGCATTCGATCACATCATATCGAAGCACAAAATTGAAAAGATAAAGACCATCGGCGACAGCTATATGTGCGCCGGCGGTTTGCCTGTGGCCAATACAACCAATGCAGAAGACACTGTGCGGGCAGCCCTGGAGATTAGGAATTTCATGCAGCATGAAAGACAAAAGCGTGAGCTCGAAGGCAAATCCTATTTTGAAATCAGAATCGGTTGTCACACAGGGCCTGTTGTTGCGGGAATTGTGGGCACAAAGAAATTCGCTTATGATATCTGGGGTGATACCGTGAACATCGCATCGCGGATGGAATCATCCGGCGAGCCTGGTAAGCTAAACATCAGCGGAAGCACCCATGAATTGGTGAAGGGTAAATTCACATGTGCTTATCGGGGAAAGATTGAAGCAAAAAATAAAGGATTGATCGATATGTATTTTGTGGAAGCTTGACACGTCTGCCTCACCAATAGATCTATTAGGCCAATTAAATCATGAGTCCGGTTAGTAAACTGATCCAGCCCAAACGCTCAACGCTCCTTTTCGTGAAGCAGCTCCAATCCGGGTGGAATAAAGTCATCAACATTGGCATCAAGCCGGATGTATCAGACCACGATAGGAAGCGCGTCCGCCTTGTTAATGGAATATGTACCTGGGCTGTTCTGATTTATATCGTTTATGTAGTGGCGTATGCGCGAGATGAAAAACTTCAGATTGTTTCCCAGGTAAGTGTCGCGGGGGCACTTGGGTATTCTCTTCCCATTTACCTCAACCATATCGGTAAGCATCTGGCTGCCTTTCGTTTCTTTCATATTTTCAATCTGTTTTTCAATCTGGAGCAATTCTTCATCGGGGGAGAAGCCATAGGGGTGGAGTATATCTTCGTGCTCAGTTGTGTAACACCACTATTATTTTTCCGTTCTTCGCCCACCATGATCTTGTACTTTCTCGCGAATTTATTATTCTTCGGTATAGCCAAATATTCCGGTTCGCACTTTGAACCTTTCGTTGTTTACGGTGAAGCGGGCCATTCCATCTACGTTGCCAATCACGTCACGATGTTTGGCTTGCTTTTCATGATTGTCTCTTACTTTAGGGCTGAAAATACAAGACAGGAGAAATTGTTGAAAACCAGGAATGTCAGCCTGACAGATGAAAAGCAGAAATCAGATCTCCTCCTGCTCAATATTCTGCCGGAGAACACTGCCGATGAACTTAAGGAAACCGGCACGGCCCAATCAAGAAGTTATCAGATGGTGACGATCATGTTTACCGATTTCAAAGATTTTACCAAGGTTGCCGAAAAGCTTTCGGCGGAAGACCTCGTGAATCAAATCCATCATTATTTCACTGCATTTGATTCAATTATTAGCAGATATCCGATTGAAAAGATAAAAACCATCGGCGACAGCTACATGTGTGCCGGGGGCTTGCCTGCTGCCAATGTTACCAATGCGGAAGACATCGTGCGTGCCGCACTGGAGATCAGGGATTTCATGCTGAATGAAAAAAGAGGGCGCGAAGCTGAGGGCAGACCCTTTTTTGAAATCAGAATCGGCTGCCACACCGGGCCTGTCGTGGCAGGAATCGTGGGCATAAAAAAATTCGCTTATGATATCTGGGGCGATGCCGTGAACATCGCATCGAGGGTGGAGTCATCCGGTGAGCCTGGTAAAATAAACATCAGCGGTAGCACGTATGAATTGGTAAAAGAAGAATTTACGTGTATGCATCGAGGGAAGGTGGAAGCGAAAAATAAGGGATTAATCGATATGTATTTTGTGGAGCGATAAGGCCGCTTAAGAAAAGTGATGACATGACGAATGGCTACCTTACCGTGACAATTAACTAATAAGGCAATGGCGAACATCTTGACTAAAAAGATTGAATCAATTAATGCCCTCGACAGGTGTGCGGAAATATTGGTTGACGCTTACAATTCAGAACCCTGGAATGACCATTGGACGAAGGAAAAGGCTTTGGAAAAACTGACTTGTTTTTATAACTCACCAAAATTCATAGGCTGGACAGCTTCTCTAAACGACAAAGTATTGGGTTGTTGCGTGGGTAATATTGAACCCTATTATCTGGGTGACTATTTCTACTTGAAAGAAATGTTTGTATATCATCAATCACAAAAGAAGGGAATCGGCGCACGCCTGATGACGACCTTAAAAGAACATTTGGAGACAGTGAACATCAAGACCATTATACTATTTACAGGCAAGGATTTTTTCCCGTTTGATTTCTATTTAAAGACCGGCTTTCATGTCATGGAAGATATGCGGATGATGAACTTTGGACATGGATAACCTTTAGCCCTTCAGCCGTTGCGCCAAATTAGACGCCAAATATTGTCAACGGAATGTGGGAGGCGGTTCGCATGAAGCTTTAATCTACCTTCTTACAACCTGATCGATGATCTTCAATCTTGGACGGATTTTGAATCCGACAGGGAATCAGAAGAGTTTCACAACATCGTTGGTCAGGTTTTCTTTTACATATAAGCGAAAATAAATCCGTAAGCCTTTTGTACGGATAAACTCTAAAGTTTGTACGGCTTTCCTGATTGACTGCAGTCATTCATCCTCCCTGTTTGATTTATTGAATTTTATTTTCTTGAATTGTCAAAGAAGGAAACGAGCTGAAAAAAGGCCACAGTTCTTAACCGTCGAGAAGATGAAAAATTTCATTTTCACCAATAGGGTATACTGAGATGAATTTTCAATCAAAATCAACAAGAAACACATGCGCACTTCATTACTTTATTTTTTATTGAGTGTATCGAGTTGGGTGAGTTTTGCACAATGCCCGAACCAGTATAGCATTTATGGTTGTGGCTCATCAAATATTTGCCTCCCTTACTCGCCGGGATGCATAGCAATTAATTATTCAGAGCAAGATGTCAGTTACCAACTGAAAGTGGATGGCGCAAATGTAGGAGCACCTTTGCAGGGGAACTGGAGCAATCTAACCTGGAGTGATCTTCAAACACCTGGTACATATACTGTTATTGCGTCAAGCGATCATTCTGGCTGCTCAACTCCACAGGCTGGGAGCGTAACACTCACGGGCTTCACTACAACTGTATACTCCATTAGCGGAACTAATTTATGCAGCGGTTCAGGTGAGGGGATCGTTACACTGGGTGGTTCACTGGCTGGGGTGAATTATATGCTTTTGAGGAATGGTAATAATTACCAAAATACTTACGGAACAGGAGGCCCCCTTTCGTGGCCAACCAACAATAACACTGGAATCTATACTGTGCAGGCCAATGTAAGCGGATGCTATATCAGGATGAATGGGAGCATTGAGTTCGCAAACCCTCTTAGTCAGTATTATGTTTACGGAGGAGGAACAATATGCAATCAAAATGATCTTGCAACTGTTTATTTAAATTACTCGCAGACTGGTGGCAGCTATCAGTTAAAAAAGGACGGAAGTAATGTAGGACCCGTAAAGATCGGTATCGGGTCTCAATTGCAATGGAATGATTTGACAGCCGCAGGGATATACACCGTTACAGGGACGAGAGGGTGTGAGGTAGCGATGTATGGCAATGCGATTATTCAAAATAGCCAACCATCGTTGTTCATTGTAAGCGGGACTGGATGTTCCGGCCAGGGTGGTACGATAACTCTTAGTGGTTCGCAAACAGGAGTCAATTACAACCTGCTCGCAGGTGGTAGTTATGTGAGTCAGTCAATAAGTGGAACTGGCGGCCCTCTTTCCTGGCCAAACCTTAGCCTTACTTCGGGTGGACCTAAATACACGGTGCTTGCAAATAGTAGTTCGGGCTGCAATGCAACGATGACTGGGAGTTTTATTCTGTTGAATCCTCCTATACAATATTCTGTTTCAGGCGGTGGAACATTCTGCAACGGAAGCGCAGTAGCTTCCGTCACGCTGTACGGCTCCGAGATAGGTGTCAGCTACCAACTTAAGAAAAATGGGATTAATGTAACCTCGCCGATGGCAGGAACAGGCGCATGGTTGCAATGGAATAACCTTTCTGCAACAGGAACCTATACAGTGGCTGCAACAGGCGCATGCCTTACAACAATGTATGGTAATGCAGTTATTATAGATAATAGACCATCACAATTCAATGTGACAGGAGGATCTTGCACAGGCGGGACCATTACCCTGAGTGGTTCACAAACAGGAATTTATTATACTCTAATGAGTAACGGATATGAAGCCGCTCAAAAATGGGGAACGGGTGGACTATTGACATGGACGGAAACTAACGCCGCTGGAGCATATTCCATTCAGGCTACCAATGGGTCTACGGGGTGCAATCAAGTTATGAATGGAAGCATTCAAATGAACTATAGCCCCGGGGTTTATCTAGTGACTGGCGGTGGAAATATCTGCTCCTCTGGGCAAGGGTTCTCTGTTTATATGAACTCCTCCCAGGAGGAGGTAAGCTATCAGCTTAAGCGCGATGGAGTTAATGTTGGCGCACCACAAATGGGCCAACTCGATCCGGAAGGCCTTCCAAATCCACTTGGCTGGGCGGTGTCAGCAATTGGTACTTACACGGTGGTAGCCACGAATGCCGCAGGCTGCACAAGAACCATGTCGGGCAGTCCTGTTGTAAATCCAATACCACCCATATATTCAATAAGCGGTGGAGGTACTTATTGCCAGCAAGCTGAAAGTGGGCTTGCCGTTACCCTGAGCGGCTCCATAAGCGGATCAGGTTACCAATTGTTGATCAACGGACAGTATGGAGGTTATCTTTATGGTACTGGGGGGCCTCTCGTCTGGACCAACCAAACAACGGCTGGAACTTATACCGTGATTGGCGGACCCTGTTCACAGACTATGACTGGAAGCGCGACCATTGTGACTAACACTGCATTCAATAATTATGCGGTGGGAGGTGGCGGTAGCTACTGTGCAGGCGGAACAGGTATGAACATTACATTATCAAGTTCGCAAACTACCGCCGGCTATCAATTGCTTTTGAACGGCACCAATATTGGCGCAACAGTTCCAGGTACCGGATACGCCCTAACCTGGGCAAACAAGACCGCTGCTGGAACCTATACAGTAGTTGCAAGCAATGGCGGCGGACTTTGCAGTCAGACCATGAATGGCAACACGACCATCACCATCAACCCATTGCCCACTTTATTCTCACTCTTTGGCGGTGGCAGTTATTGCATCGGAGGTGCCGGTGTCCCTGTTTCATTGAGCGGATCTGAAATCGGCGTGAACTACCAATTAAAAATAAATGGAGTCAACAGTGGTACGGCGCTCGCAGGAAATGGAACTCCGCTCAGCTGGACCAATCAAACTGTCGGTGGCCTCTTCACCATTGCGGCAACAAGGGTAAGCAATTCATGTTCAAGCACCATGACAGGCAGTGTTGCTGTTTCAACGATTCCCCTTCCAGCATCTTATAATATTGGAGGAGGCGGAAACTATTGTCCCGGCACAAATGGGGTATCGATCACACTAAGCAGTTCTCAGAGTGGGATCGTTTACAAACTGATGTTGAATGGCGCAGATGTAAGCTATCCTCTTTCTGGAACGGGAAGCGCGCTCACCTGGACTAACCGCACCGCCGAAGGCAGCTACACGGTGACGGCTTTAAATATAATCACGGGATGTACCAGTGCAATGACAGGCGCTGCAACGGTAACGCTAAATCCAGGTCCGACTATTTTTGACTTAACCGGTGGTGGAATTATTCCTTCAGGTTCATCTGGAACTACCGTATCATTGAGCAGTAGTGAATCAGGTGTCACCTATCTCTTGAGATTAAACAGCGTTGCCGTAGCCTCGCTTGTTTTTGGAAACGGATCACAAATTGACTGGCCTGGACTGGCGGGTGAAGGCTCCTATACCGTTGCGGCGACCAAAACCAGCACCGGATGTTCGCTTGTGATGAATGGGGCACCTGAAATAATGTTTGCCCTCTCCAACGGAACGACGGTACTTAATAATTTCTCGTTTCAGTATAAGTATGACAGCCGTCACCGGATGATTTCTAAGAAAGTACCTGGCGCCGACTGGGTAGACATGATCTATGACAGCCGCGACCGCCTCGTGATGACCCAGGATGGAAAGCAGCGCGCCATGAACGAATGGGCTTATACCAAATATGACGCCCTTAACCGACCCGTGTTAACGGGAATTTATACTCATCCTGGTCCATTGGATCAGGCGGGCATGAATTCCTTGATCAGCACCACGAATCTCTTTGAGACCTACAACGGAGTTCTGGTAACCGAAGGATATACAAACATGGTTTTTCCAACATCGGGCACCAGCGTGCTCACCGTAACCTATTACGACAATTATTCCTATAAAAGTATGTGGAGTGGTGCTGCCTATGATTATGTAAACGATGCTTTGAATTACAATGGATACTCACAGCCGGGGGCCTTTAACTTTGTAACCGGCCATCCAACTGGAGCGAAAATCAAAGTGCTCGATGGAGGGAACACCTATTTGAAGACTGCAACTTACTATGATGATCACTATCGTGTAATACAATCAGTAGGCGACAATTTCAAAAATGCGACCGATCGGTCCAGCGTGCTTTATGATTTTACCGGTAAAGAAATCAAGAACAAGTCAGTGCATATGGTGGGGAGCCCCATGGAAAAAACGACCACACGACGCATCGACTATGATCATGCAGGGAGGTTGTTGCGCACGTGGCACCAGCTTGGTGGTCAAGCCGAAGTGCTGCTGACAAGCAATGAATATAACGAACTGGGGCAATTGGTAGATAAAAAACTGCACAGCACCAACAATGGAAATTCATTTAAACAAAGCGTAGACTACCGATATAACATCCGCGGCTGGTTGACCTCCATGAATGATTCTCAATTAGCGATTAACGGCAACAACGATGAGACCGGTGATCTGTTTGGGATGAACCTACATTATAACGATCTCTGGACCGGCCTTAACACTTCAGCGGATGCACTGTATAATGGTAACATCTCTGCCATTCGGCACAGCAGCAATTTGGGATTGGGTTTCATCAAGGAACGTGGCTATAAGTTTGGATACGATCCACTTAACCGGCTGCTGGCTGCGACCCATAAGGAGAAGGCAGTTTTATGGCTTGGATCAAACTCCTATCATGAAAATAATCTCAGCTACGACCTGAACGGAAATATATTATCCCTCTCCCGCAAAGGGGCAAATGGTGTTGCAATGGATGCCCTAGCCTATAATTATGGGACTGGAGACAATCGCAGCAACAAACTAATGTCGGTAGCCGACGCCGGGGATAAAACAAAAGGATTTGTGGATGGAAATATAACCGGAGAAGATTATGTTTATGATGTGAATGGAAATATGATTGTGGACAGGAACAAAAGTATTTCGGCCATCGCTTATAATTATTTGAATCTGCCTTCCCAGGTATCCAAGGCCAATGGCGAATATTTGAAATACACCTACGATGCCACCGGAAGAAAACTCAGGCAACAGGTGTATTCGGCTTCCAATGTGCTTAAAAAGAATACTGATTATGCAGGTGAGTATTTCTATGAAAACGATACATTAAAGTTTATCAATCATGAGGAAGGAAGGATCGTCATGAATGGATCAACACCCGAATATCAATACCACCTCAAAGATCATTTGGGCAATATACGCACTACGTTTACCACGAAGGCTTCTTCGGATGTAAGCATTGGTACCATGGAAGCTGCCAATGTCTCTTCGGAGCAAGGCAAATTCCAGCGCTATGACAATGCAAAACGGGTGCTATCCACATTATTAGATCATACGAATGGAACGTTGCCAGGTTATGCAGAACGACTCAACGGTTCTACCTATGAGAAGTTCGGATTGGCCCGATCCCTCAGCGTGATGCCTGGCGACACGGTGCGACTGGAAGTCTATGGGAAATATCTGGATCCAAACAACGCTAACTGGTCTGCAGCGCTCACCACGCTGGTTGGGCAGATTGCTGCAGGCACAGGGGGTTCTGTGATCGATGGTGCGGCCTATTTGAGCAGCACCTCTTCATTCCCTTTTGCAGGATTATTAAACACCTCCAGCAGCACCGGCGGACCGAAAGCGTACCTTAATTGGCTGGTCTTCGATAGAAATTATAGCTTTATCCCGGGAAAGAGTGGCTATAAAAGAATGAGCACAACTGCCAAAGAAGCAGGGGCCGACGTAGCACATGAAAGGCTTGCCAGCCCGGACATCATTATCGGCGAACCGGGGTATGTGTATGTTTATTTGAGCAATGA
>JAYVRH010000752.1:0-3041 GCA_043776495.1 Cyclobacteriaceae bacterium | reverse complement strand
AGCCGAGAAGGGGTGCAGCGCGATTTGCTGCCGATTGTTGAAGGCAGTACAGTGAATACCAAGTATGGTGTCATCAAAACGGATCATGTGTTGTTTATCGCAGCAGGAGCCTTTCATATCTCGAAACCTTCGGACCTGATACCTGAATTGCAAGGTCGATTTCCCATTCGCGTTGAGCTAAGCAGCCTCACCAAAGAGGACTTTGTCCGGATACTCAAGGAACCGAAAAATGCTTTGACGAAACAGTACATGGCATTGTTTGAAGCTGAGGGGGTAGAAATTGTTTTTACCGATGGCGCAATTGATGCCATTGCAGAGGCGGCATTCACCATTAACGCTGAAATTGAAAACATTGGCGCACGCAGACTTCAAACTGTGATCAGTCGGTTGCTGAATGAATATTTATTTGATGTTCCTGATAAGATTGTAGCCGGAAGGAAATTGGAAATTTCAAGTGAAATGGTGTCTGAAAAACTGAGTGGGCTGTTGAAGAATAAGGACCTGAGAGAATACATTTTATAAATGATCAGGGTTGCGCTTATCCTTGGGGCATCATTGGTACTAACCTTTCCAGCCCGGGCGCAAAAGAAGGATTCAGTAAGAGATAAATATGTTGAGCGGTTCCCAGATTATTTTTTTATCTGGCCTGTGATCAAACAGCGTTCAACCTCAATTCAAATTGAACAAATCAGGAATAGGAGCAATTCGCTCACCTTTAAGCCAAATAATTCCGTTGGGGCAGGGTTTGGGGTGTACCTTTTTGAAGTGGGCGCAGAAATTACTTTTTCGGTACCAGTCAATCAGGAAAAAGATGAGTTGTATGGCGAATCAAAAGCACTTGATTTACAGGCTAACCTCCTTGGAAAGAACTGGGGTGCAGATATCTTCTATCAAAAATATTCCGGTTTCTATGTGTTAGACCCGAATAAATCGATTCCGGCAAATGTTCCCTACCCACAGCGCCCGGATCTTCAGACGCTCAATTTTGGAGTGAACGGAATTTACATCTTCAACAAAGACAAATTTTCTCTTAGATCAGCCTATAACTTCGCCGAGCGCCAGCGCAAAAGCGCCGGGTCATTCTTGCTGGCAGGCACGATCAATTCCCTGCGCATCGAGGCGGATTCCGCCATCTATGGAAAGAATTATGAATTGCTTTTTGGAAAGAGTGCTCAAGTCGATGATTTCCGCTCTTTTACAGCGAGTATATCACCAGGATATACCTATACCGCAGTGCTTTATAATTTTTTTATTAACGCCTCATTCTCTGTCGGGCCAGCCTTCCGACAAACAGACTACACGGTTCATGACACGAGTTATAGTTCTACGGGAGTAAGCACGTTCACAGATTTCAGAGCAGCGCTGGGTTACAATGGCAAGCGATTTTTCACTGGTTTGAGCTATGTGAGCCAATCACGCGCTGTCACTTTTGATGAAGCAAGACTCACCTCCATCAGCAGTACATTCAAATTACTCTTCGGCTACCGTTTTCGCGAGACTGGGATTTTGAAAAAACGAGCATTGGATTTGCTGCCCCATGGGAGCATAAAAAATTAATCCTTCGTCAACATCTTTGGGAAATCAAAGGATCGCAGTGTGCCACATCCAGGCTTTGCGTCTTTCCACGATTCAATTTGTAGGAGACCGGTCACGATGCCAGCCGTAGGGATATTCACAATATTTTCACCCAACAATTCATTGGCAAATTCGGTCATCCCCGGATTATGACCGAAGAGCATGACTTCATCATAATCGTCAGAGATTGTGCGCAGGAAGTCGAACAAAGTCTCTTCATCGGCATGATACAACTGACGATCTGTTTTAATTTTATGTTCGGGGTACCCCAGTTCAGCGCTTATTAATTTGGCTGTGGTCAGGGCGCGCACGGCCGGACTGGAATAAAGAATATCGGGTTTAATCTTTTTCTTCTTTAGCAGCTTACCCATTTTCGGCGCATCAACTTTACCCCTTTCATTAAGCGGCCGGTCAAAATCATCCAACAAGGGTTGGTCCCAACTTGATTTCGCGTGACGTACAAGGAACACCGTTTTCATGGCGGATCTAAAATTAATTTAAGCTAGACAATATAACCCATCCGGCTTATTGAAACGTAAGGAAAATTCCATGGAATTTAAACTTAGTGAAACTGGGTCTATCTTTGGGCTTCTTAAGAATTATGGCTGACCGACCTTTACGAAAAGAAATTAAGTATGGTGCCTTGTATGGATTCGTCCGAAGCCTGATTTTTCTCTCCAACCTAATGCCTCGTATCTGGTGGCTTACTTTCTGTGGATTTCTGGGGTGGCTTGGATATATAGTTTCGCCTAAATCCCGGGCATTATCCATTAAGCACCTGGGAATGGCGTTTGAAAAGGAAAAAACCCCAACTGAAATTAAGAAGCTGGCCCGGCAGATGTTTATTATGCTCGGAAAGAATGCCGGTGAAATTATGAGGGCCTCACGAATCAAGACGCTGGCCGACCTTGAAAAATTTGTGGTGGTTGAAGGATACGAGAATGCCGAGGCAGCCAAAGCGAAAGGAAAAGGAATCATCTTCTTGCCCAACCATCTTGGTGCGTTTGAGCTGATGGTCACTTTTGTGTCTTTGCGTGGCTTTAAGCCGATGGTCATTGGCACGCCCCTAAAGGATGAACGTCTTAATTCACTGATGGTTAATTACAGGAACGCGCATGGTGCAATACCCGTGGAGCGCGGCAAGGAGACCCTTCGTTTGTTCAAAGGATTGAAATTGGGCGGTTCCACGGCGGTATTGATCGATCAGGATACGAAAGTGAAGAGTCGGTTTGTTGATTTTTTTGGTCGACCGGCCTCCACACCCATCGGTGCGGCCATTCTGGCGCTAAAGACAGGCGCGACTATTTTACCATCTTATATTCATCTTGGAAAAGATAATCTTCAACACATTCGATTTCTTCCTGCGATTCCCCTTGAGCTCACTGGCGATGAGGAGACCGACCTTATCCCCACCACTCAGAATTATACCCGGTTTAATGAACAAGTCATACGTGAACACCCGGACC
>JAYVRH010000751.1:0-3050 GCA_043776495.1 Cyclobacteriaceae bacterium | reverse complement strand
AGGTCCGTACCGATACAAAATGTTGGCCGCCACCATGCTGGGGCAATCAAAGAACGCTTATCAAGCCGAGATCGATTCTACCTGTGAGCTCATCGACTTCCTTCGATTCAATGTGCATTTCATGGGTGAAATTTATCGCGACCAGCCAGAATCAGGAACTGGTGTATGGAACAGGATTGAATACCGGCCATTGGAGGGATTTGTGTTCGCACTCACGCCTTTTAATTTCACGGCCATCGGCGGCAACCTGCCGACGAGCATGGCCCTGATGGGAAACACCGTGGTTTGGAAGGCTGCCAATACTCAGATCTATTCAGCGAATGTCTTCATGCAAATTCTGAAAGAAGCCGGGCTGCCGGATGGCGTCATTAATTTAGTCCACGTCAGCGGGCCGAATGCAGGGGATGTAATTTTCAATCATCGTGATTTTGCCGGTATCCAGTTCACGGGAGGCACGAGTGTGTTTCAAAATATCTGGAAGACCATCGGAGAAAACATTCATAAGTACAAATCCTATCCACGCATTGTCGGTGAAACGGGGGGCAAAGATTTTATCGTTGCGCACAAAAGTGCGAATGCGAAAGAAATTTCTACCGCCATCGCACGCGGAGCGTTTGAGTACCAGGGACAGAAGTGTTCGGCTGCTTCGCGATGCTATATTCCTTCCAACCTCTGGGACGATGTAAAAAAATATTTACTCGAGGATTTGAAGAGTTTTAAGATGGGAGGCACCGAGGATTTTAGCAATTTCATTAACGCTGTGATCGACGAGAAGGGATTCACCTCCATCACCCACTACATCGAGCAGGCGCGGAAAAATCCCATGAATGAAATCATCGCCGGTGGAAAATATGATAAGTCGAAAGGCTATTTCATTGAGCCGACCGTGATCCTCACCAAAGACCCCTCCTCCCTGACAATGTGTGAAGAAATCTTTGGGCCGGTGATGACCATCTACGTTTATCACTCCGAGAACTTCGAACAAACCCTTGAGTTGGTAGACGAGACTTCTCCATATGCATTGACCGGTTCCATCATGGCGAAAGACCGATATGCGATCGAGTTGGCAACAAAAAAATTATCCAATGCAGCTGGAAATTTTTACATCAACGACAAGCCTACCGGTGCCGTTGTTGGCCAGCAGCCATTTGGTGGCGCCAGGGGTTCCGGCACGAACGATAAGGCCGGGGCGAAAGTGAATTTATTGAGGTGGGTGTCTCTCCGTACTATCAAAGAGACCTTTGTAACACCAGTGGACTATCGATATCCTTTTTTGGAGAAAGAGTAGGTATCAAAATTTCCTGCAGATGGGCGCAGATTTGAAATGCCCGTCCGGCCAGGGGGGCATTTCCCGCAGATCGGCGGTGATCGGGCTCAAGCAGATTGTGAGGCTGATTTGATCCAAAGTTGCATTAATCTGCGCGCATCTGCGTTGCATTCAAATCTGCGAAGATCAGCGGGAACCCTTTGAATTCAAGTTAGCTACTTTGTTTTAGCTTGACTTGGTATTTGAATCTGCGGGAAACCATCGAAAATGGAATTGCCTCTTGTTGGTTTTACTTGTTTGCCTTAATATTGCAGTCACAAATCATGTCACAGCGGCTTTATTTGCGGAAAAATCGATTAATAATCTTCCTTAGCTCAGCTGGTTAGAGCATCTGACTGTTAATCAGAGGGTCCTTGGTTCAAGTCCAAGAGGGAGAGCAAAACCCCGGTCTTTTTGATCGGGGTTTTTTTAATATGTACTACATCTACATATTGTATTCACCTTCATCAGACTTACACTATATCGGCTATTCTGAAGACTTTTACCGCAGGTTGTCAGAACATAATAATCCGAAAAGCACCGGTACATTTAGCAATAAACACAAACCATGGACCTTAATGGCTGCCTTTGAGTGCGGGGTCCACAAATCAAGTGCGATTCAATTGGAGCGCTTCATCAAAAAACAAAAAAGTCGAAAACTGATCGAAAAAATCATTTCGGGTGAGCCTTTGACAGGGGTGTTAGCTCAGATGGTTAGAGTCCCGCATGTGCGGGATTAATCAGAGGGTCCTTGGTTCAAGTCCAAGAGGGAGAGCTTGATTTAGAGACTGTTAGGTAATCGTAGCAGTCTTTTTCTGTTTACGACCACTTCCAAAATTATATCTAATGATTCCAAAGACAGCTTGGGTGAGTCCCCTAATAAGATCAAAGGAAAAATAAAGCTACACCCTGCATTGGAGAAAGGCTTCAAACAAATTTATGGCTACACAAGCGACAGTGGTGGAATAAGGCACGCTCTTACTGATGCAGACAGTTGTGATTTTGATGATGCAAAATACATGCTGGTTTCATGCAGTGCTTTTCTAAACTACCTGTTAATAAAAGCTAACAAAGCAGGGATAAAACTAAAGTAATGCAAGGCGATAGCTGACAAATTTCTGTTCAACGACCTGGCAGCGGCTGCATCTGCATGAATGGTGTCTGGATTGGCATTGATTCAACGAAGGCGATCCCCAAGTGGTTCTCCACAACTTTGACAGCCATTGATTGGGTGAACGTGTGCATATAGGAATGGTGCACTGTTAGAATCAAATCCTGGAGTTCGTTATCGGCTTCCATATCCACGATGGCAAGACCTATGTCTTTACATTTTTCCTTTGAAATATGTCGAGAGTGCGACTTGTTCATCTTATGGTCACTGAACTCTTTTAGGATTTTTTTAGCTTTTGAGGGATTGCCTACGCACACATTCCGACTCAGCCATTCCTCAGCGAGTTTCTCAGACCAGTCGATAGCATTTTGGCAAGTGCCTAAAAAAGTAGGATGGTACTTGCTTATGATGGCTTGCCAGAGGGGTGCTGAATTTGGATTGGATTTAATGTCTTTTTTAGCTTGTTCAAACTCGTCCAGTACTCCCTGACACGGCACTCCGCCAATCTGTGGATCAATGGGTCCAAGGTTAGATTGTTTACCCATCATGATCTCCTTGCAAGAAAGTGCAATCATTGTTCCAGCCGACATTGAGATCTGAGGAATAATGGCTCGGATGTCTTTGCCAAACATG
>JAYVRH010000750.1:0-3053 GCA_043776495.1 Cyclobacteriaceae bacterium | reverse complement strand
GAGTTCGTAGTATGATGTTCATTCCAGTAACTAAACTCCGTACCAGCATCATAGCCCCTGCTATAAAATTGATGTCAAGACAGATCAGTGCGTTGTAGCCAGGTTCTAGTTCGAGTGTGCGTTCTGTTAGCCGGGCGCTTGCTTCAAGTTGACCTCGCGTGAAGGTTATTTTTTTTGGAGTACCTGTGGAACCTGATGTTAGAAAGTCAAATTCTTGCTTACCATTGAGCCAATGTTGACAGAATTGAATAGCATTCCTTTCATACTCTGTAATATTATCCGGGGCATTGCCCTTTTTGAGATCGGACAGGGAAAGCCAATTTGTTCCAGCCAGTAATTTCGTCTGGACCATTCTTTAATCTTTAAGGAAACTTTGGAAATTTCGAAAAATCCGGTTCTCGTTTTTCAATGAACGCATTTTTTCCCTCCTTGGCTTCATCGCTTAAGTAGTATAGAAGAGTCGAGTTGCCAGCCAATTCCTGGATACCGGCCTGACCATCCAATTCAGCATTGAATGCGCTCTTTAGCATTCGGATGGCCAAAGGACTTTTCTTTAGAATCTTCCTGGCCCAGTCGACATAAGTCTCTTCCAGTTTATCTAGTGGAACCACTTTGTTGACGAGGCCCATTTCGATCGCTTCCTGTGCGTTGTATTGATCGCATAGATACCAGATTTCACGGGCCTTTTTTTGCCCCACAATCCGGGCAAGATAGGATGCGCCAAAGCCACCATCAAAGCTCCCTACTTTGGGGCCGGTTTGCCCAAAACGGGCATTTTCAGCAGCAATCGTGAGATCGCAAACGACATGCAACACGTGCCCTCCACCAATGGCCCATCCCGCCACCGCCGCAATGACTGGCTTGGGGATCGATCGAATCATTTTTTGAAGGTCGAGTACATTAAGCCTCGGTATGGTATCAGTACCTACATACCCACCATGACCTCGCACACTTTGGTCGCCGCCACTGCAAAATGCTTCTCCACCTTCACCGGTAAGAATGATCACACCAATTTCTGTATCCTCCCGACATAAATACATGGCGTCGATCATCTCCTGGACCGTGAGTGGAGTAAAAGCATTGTGTACTTTCGGGCGATTGATACTAATTCGTCCAATTCCCTCAAACTTATGGAGGAGGATCTCATGGTATTCCTTGATGGGTTTCCAGTTGTAATTAAGCTTCATAACTTTTCTTTAGCTCTTTCTTAAATTCTTCAAAGATCTTTTTGTTTTCCAACTGCGAAGAATCAAGTTCAAGGATCTTTGCATTTCCGTTGGATTGGAAAAAGGATTTCAAACTAACTCCATTTGCTTTCTCATAAGTGAAACCAAATTCTGACGCCAATGATTGTGCGTTTAACTGCTGACGAGTAATGAAGAACTCTTCTGCTTCCGGTAATCCCGAAGGGCCGTCGATTAAATTGAAAATAATTCCGCCATGATTGTTGAGCAAAACTATAAACAGGTTGGGCAATTTATAGTTATGCCAATAGGCATTTCTGTCATAGAAGAAAGCGAGGTCGCCGGTGATCAAAACATTTGGGACATCAGATACAAGGGCATGGCCCACGGAAGTACTTGAACAACCATCAATGCCACTGGTGCCCCGGTTAGAAAAGGTTTGAACGTTTTTCTGAGAGGTGGTCAACCCAATATGGTTAGCATATCTTACCGCCATGCTGTTGGCGAGGTGAAGATGGCAATGCCTGGGAAGGGATTCAAGCACTTGCTTTACAAGTTGAAACTCACCATTCTTTCTTATCCTAAAGAAGGAATCAACTTTGATTCTTGCTTTTTGTTCCATGCCTATCCAGGCTTGTTGGAATGGCTTCCTGGATTTTGGATGGGGAAGCGTAGATCTTGATAATTGCTTGAAAAACAATTGAGGCGCTATCGGAATAATTTTAGTAAGCGACTGGAAGGTATCAGCGACTTCGCCACTAGTCTGAAGATGCCAATGTTCTTTTGGATGGTAGCCTCGAAGGAACAATTTCAGATGTTTTGCAATCAAAGATTTGCCAAAGGTAATCAGCAGGTCAGGCCTGAGTTCCTCTTTGACAGATTCAGAAATTTGCCCCAGAAATGTATCAGCATGCCCGCAGAAAAAGTGAAGGGAGTGAAGGTTGCTGAGGATGTCACCCGCCACGGGCAAATCATGGACTGTACTAAAATCGTCCAGCGCGCTTGAAAGCGGTTGGTCATGATTATTTTGCCCTGACACAATCAATATCTTGCTAAAGCGAG
This sequence comes from Cyclobacteriaceae bacterium, assembly GCA_043776495.1. Taxonomy (GTDB): domain Bacteria; phylum Bacteroidota; class Bacteroidia; order Cytophagales; family Cyclobacteriaceae; genus ELB16-189. The sequence continues at coordinate 807 of JAYVRH010000750.1, read as the reverse complement.
TTATACTTTTCTTAATTGCTGCCCACTCCTCCGTTGACAGGGTTGAAGTTACTTTAATGGGTTCGATCACCCTGACCGGATTTGCTTTCGTTTTCGATGTTATTGTTGGATACAAAGGTTCTCTGAAGGGTGCATTGATGTGCACAGGGCCTTTTAGGCCAGCCAAAGAAAGATTTACTGCTTCGTTGACAATGCGATTGGCATGCCAGCCAGAATCGGGATGAGCGTATTCTTGAGGTAACTCAAAATATTTTTTTACGTGTTTGCCAAATAGTTCTTTTTGTCGGATGGTTTGTCCATCCATTTGATCGATCCATTCTGCCGGCCGGTCGGCCGTCAATACGATCAAGGGAATTTGTTGAAAGAATGCTTCAGCAACGGCGGGAGAAAAATTATACGCCGCCGACCCTGAGGTACACACAAGGGCAACAGGGCTGCCTGTTTGCTTTGCCATTCCCACTGCGATAAACGCTGCGCTTCTCTCATCGCTGAAGGTCCAGCACTTTATTTTTTTATTTCTTATAAATGCGAGTGTCAGGGGTGCACTTCTGGAGCCAGGACAAAGCACAGCATGATGGATGCCCTTTTCGACACAGAGTTCTATCAATTGGGTAAGGATGCTGAAGTTCACGCTTGCAAGGTAGCAGGGAATTTACTTTCTAATAATCCGATCGAGCGTACTCATTTTCATCTCGGTTTCTTGCCATTCTTTTTCAGGATCGGACTCACCCATCACACCGGCTCCGGCGTACAAAATAGCTTCGTGGGGTAAGAGTTGCATGCACCTTAGATTTACATAGAGGTGAC
>JAYVRH010000749.1:0-3056 GCA_043776495.1 Cyclobacteriaceae bacterium | reverse complement strand
TTTATCAAAATGACTATGGCATTTATAAAAGTGTATATTCATTAATCAGGAAGAGCATCACAAAGAGAACCCGGATAATTATCGGTGCAGCAGGAATACCATCAGTTCATTGAGAAGTGTGGGTTTCAAAAATTTAAAGAGAGTTTCGCTAGAGCCAAGGCTTTATGATTGGGCTAAAGCCAGGGTTGATTAGCATCAAAATCCAGGAGCTAAAGCTCGTGGCAATTGATATTGGGGTAGGTGTGCATACTCGGGGTGTCCCATTGACGAAAACAGGAGACTTGATGACGAGCAAAATGGATTATGACTTGTTGGTATTTGGTTGATACATCTACAGACTTAAAGCGGATGCAAGTAAATTTTCGATCAGGGCTCCAACATTTTCAGGAGTGTTGTTAGCCTCCCCTTTAGATTTCTGCGATCGATGATGAAATCAAGGAACCCATGCTCCAACACAAATTCAGCGCTTTGAAAGCCCACCGGTAAATCTTTCCCAATGGTTTCACGAATGACGCGAGGTCCTGCGAAGCCAATAAGCGATCCTGGTTCCGCAATATTGAAGTCTCCCAACATAGCATAAGATGCGGTGACCCCACCGGTAGTTGGATCGGTCAACAATGAGAAGTATGGAATTTTGGCTTGATCGAGAAGCGCAATTTTTGCCGCAGTTTTGGCCATCTGCATAAGCGACAAGCCAGCCTCCATCATGCGTGCGCCGCCCGAGCGGGAAATCATCAGAAAGGGGATTTTATGAGTCAGGCTGTGGTCCATGGCGCGGGCAATTTTTTCCCCCACAACAGACCCCATCGAACCGCCGATGAAGATAAAGTCCATGCAAGCGATGGTGATGTCAACCCCATTCATTTTCCCATGGGCTGTGCGTACAGCGTCTTTCAGGTCTGTTTTTGCTTGTGACTCTTTTATGCGCTTGGGGTAGGGCTTCGTATCAACAAACTTCAAGGGATCACCGGACTCCATGTTTTCATCGAGCTCTGTAAATTCGTTGTTATCAAATAATATTTCGAAATATTCACGAGACCCAATCTTAACGTGATACTCCTCCTCAGGAACCACGTATGCGTTATTCTTAAGCTCTCGTGTGTGAACAATTTTGCCACTCGGTGATTTGAACCACAAGCCATCCGGTACTTCCCGCTTTGCTTCTGTGGGGGTAAGGATTCCTTTGTCGGTGCGCTTAAACCAGGGCATTAATTGTTATTACTTGCTTCTTGTACTTAGGCTACTTCAATAGACTTGTCCAGATAGACGTCCTGAATGGCATTCAGAATTTCGACCCCTTCTTTCATCGGTCGCTGGAAAGATTTCCGGCCGGAGATTAACCCCATGCCACCAGCCCTTTTATTGATTACGGCTGTTCGTACAGCGTCCAGCATATCACTTGCTCCCTTAGATTCCCCACCCGAATTGATCAAGCCGGCGCGACCCATATAACAATTCAACACTTGGTAGCGGCACAAATCGATCGGATGCTCGCTGGTAAGCTCTGAATAAATGCGCTCGTCCAATTTTCCATAGCTGCTGCCACCGGTGTTCAACGCTTTGAATCCGCCATTGTTGGTGGGCAGTTTTTGTTTGATGATATCTGCCTGAATCGTAACTCCGAGATGATTGGCTTGGCCTGTAAGATCAGCTGAGGTATGATAATCTACACCATCTTTCTTAAATGCATTGTTCCTCGTATAGCACCAAAGCACAGTGGCCATTCCAAGCTCATGGGCTTCTTCAAATGCCTTCGCAACCTCAACGATTTGTCGGGTAGATTGATCAGATCCAAAATAGATGGTGGCGCCTACTGCGACCGCACCGAGGTTCCATGCATCACGCACAGACCCAAACATGATCTGATCGGCCTTATTTGGATAAGTAAGAAGTTCATTGTGATTGATTTTTACAATAAACGGGATCTTGTGAGCGTACTTGCGAGAGGTAAAGGCAAGGGCCCCAAAAGTGGTGGCAACTGCATTGCAGCCTCCCTCGATCGCAAGTTTTACAATATTTTCAGGATCAAAATAGATTGGATTCTTTGCAAAAGAAGCGCCGCCACTATGCTCAATTCCCTGGTCGACAGGAAGAATGGAGAGAAATCCAGTTCCAGCCAGCCTCCCCTTGCCAAACAAGGCTCCCAGGCTTCGCAACACCTGAGGATTCCGGTTAGAAGGACCAAAGATTTGGTTTACGAATTCAGGGTTGGGTAGATGAATTTGATCTTTTGAGATGGTCTTGCTCTTGTATTTCAGAAGGTGTTCTGCTTCGCTACCAAGAAGTTCAACGATGTTAAGTTTCGACATAATTAGTGATTTTGGAAGGGGCAAATATAGGCCCAGCGAATATGGTTTCCAACAAGGCAGGGACTAGACTAAACTGCAAAAAAAAGGCTCATTCTGGGTTAAAATGAGCTTTTGTTGTGATTAATAGTTTATGCTACGCCTTCTTTTGAAGGACTGTCAATTTCTCTTTTATCCTAGCTGCTTTACCTTGGCGACCTCTCAGAAAATACAATTTTGCCCTCCGAACTTTACCCGTTTTTACAAACTCGATTTTGTCAATGGATGGGCTCACCACTGGGAAAATGCGCTCTACACCTACGCCATTTGAAACTTTCCGTACCGAGAAAGACTCTCCGTTGGTACCTTTTCCCCTCCTGTAAAGAACCACGCCCTGAAATTGCTGGACACGTTCTTTATTGCCTTCACTAATCTTAACATGCACATTTATCGTGTCTCCAGGGTTGAAATCAGGGTGATTAGCGCGTCTTCCAGCTAATTCCTGTTCTGCTATCTTGATCAAATCGGCCATAGTAGTATCGTTTTGAAAATGGACTGCAAATATAGGAAAGGCATACCAGCCAGCAAGGGATGATGATGAAATAGGCGAATTAGGCTTAATTATCCTCCAGAAGGCCGGGCCTGCGTTTTTTTGTTCTTTCAAGGGCGTTCTGGTGCTTCCAATCATCTATTGTGGAAGGATTTCCAGAAAGCAGTACTGGTGGCACTTTCCATCCATTATACTCAGAAGGGCGGGTGTACACCCCTGGA
>JAYVRH010000748.1:0-3059 GCA_043776495.1 Cyclobacteriaceae bacterium | reverse complement strand
TAATCAAAAAGTTCTTTTGCGAAAGCAAGGGGCACAAAAATGAAGTTCTCATCATAATTTTTTTCGATTGAAAAAACGGAGCCTGGCCGTATATCTTTTCGAGAATACAATTTTGATGGATCGAATGATCCTCCTTTCAGGTTCTTGATGTAAAAGACCTGAAGTGCAAACGCGTCACTGGTCACCTCAGCAGATAAATTGTAACGTACTCCTCTTCCGATGATGGCAAATGGAATGCTATCTTTCGTCAACTTTATTTCACCTTCGGTGATGTGACCATCCAGCCGGTGTTGGTCGAGAAAGTTATCCCCTACACCCTTGATGGTAACCACCATGTCCGCATCACGGTAGCGAACATATGCATAGTCTTCAATGACTTCAGTGACCGTTTTTACGCCTTTAATGGATTGAATGGAGGAGAGTAGTTGATCATTTATCTCAAATGATTTGCCTCTTACAGATTCGATCTTCAACTCGGGGTCAAATGAAGTATAAATGGAACGAAGCAAAACGCCCAAACCATTAAAGACAGAAAGTACGATCACCAGGGCCGCAGTAGCGAAGGCCACACCGGCCATTGATAGAATAGAAATAACGTTGATAAAATTCTTCTTCCGCTTAGAAAGAAAATAGCGCCTGGCGATGAAGAAGGGGAGGTTCATTCCGAAAAATCAGTCTTCTCTTGCTCTTCGGCCGGGGGAATGTGGAGGTTTTTGATCAAGTTATCCATCCGTTCGGCATTGGCATCCACCTCATCCAGAAAAAATGCCAGCTCGGGGACAATGCGCGCCTGGTTTCGGATGCGAGCGCCCAAAGCTTTGCGGATTTCTTTTTTGTGAAGCTCAAGTCTTTCCAGCAGCTCGACTTTGTCCTTTACCAACGCCATGCTGATATAGATCCTGGCTACACTTAGGTCTGGACTCACCTTGACATCCATCAGGGTAATGAAAGCATTTCCTAAAAACCCGCGTTGGTCACGCTGGAAGATGTCGCTGAGTTCCTTTTGAATCAGACGACTGAATTTTTGTTGGCGTACACTCCCACTCATGTTGTAAAGATACAAAAGGTGGCCATGCAATGGATTGGTTTTTTGGACGAAGCTCGTGACGCCCGACATCGGATCGCGATGAAATAGCCTTGGTTGTTATACTTCCAGTTTTAGCAGCTTGAACCAACCATTGACTATTTTTAGTTATTTGCGACATAATCTGATTTTTCGTGCTTCGGTACTTTCGCATTAACGACCCGTACAGACTGATAAGTCTACTCGTGCTACTGACCCTGGCAAGCCTGCCTTTCCTCATCGATTTGCCCGGCATCACGGTTCAGGAATTGAGAGACTTGGTGATGGGAGAGGTGGTGGGTAACAAAATGCTATATGTGGAGATCATTGACAGGACAGCACCCATGATGGCACTCTTCGATGGGCTTCTTAATTTCATCTTTGGCAGGTCTCTTTTGGCTCGTCACATTCTGGCACTCATCATTATATTTTTTCAGGCTTCCTATTTTGGAATCTTATTGATTAATAACAAAGCATACAATGAGAGCAGCTATGTGCCTTCATTAATCTTTGGATTTTTATGCTTCTTTTCATTTGACTTGTTGGCCATTACGCCCGAGTTGTTGGCCTCGACACTTTTGCTGCTGGGACTGAATAATCTTTTTAAGGAAATCGAATTTCGTGTGGACCGCGATTCGATTGTTTTGAACATGGGTGTTTTTATTGGAATTGCATCCCTCTTTGTTTTCTCTTACACGATTTTTTTGATTGGTGCTATTTTCATTCTGATTGTATTTGCACGAGCATCCTTCCGCAAAATAGGCATGGTTTTGTTTGGATATTCATTAGTCCACGCAATTCTAATTATATTTTATTATTGTTATGAACAGACGGATCAGCTTTGGATTCATTTCTACATAGCGAACTTCTCGGGAATGAGCCGGACGCTTGTGGGCATGAAGTCCATTCTTATTCTGGGAGCGGTTCCAATGGTTTATTTTATTTTCTCGCTTTTCATGTTGACCAGGGAAGCTCGGTTTACGAAATATCAATCGCAGCTGTTCCAGGCAATATTTCTATGGCTCGCCATTTCGATGATTCAAATATGGTTCACCGCAGATCTTACGCCACACAGTTTTTTCACCTTCATTCCAGCAACTGCCTATTTTGTGAGCCACTACCTGTTGTTGATTCGAAGAAAATCGATCGCTGAAACCATGTGGTGGATTTTTGTTTTGGGATTATTAACGATAAACGGGTTATCTCGCTACGGTCAGCTTAGAGGGGTGGAGTATACTGCACTTTTTCCTTCAGCATCAAAGTATGAAAAGGAAATAACAGAGAAGAAAATCATGATTCTGGGAGATGACATTTCACTTTTTAGAGAAAACAAATTGGCTGGGTATTTCCTTGACTGGGATCTTTCCCGAAAATATTTTGAACAACCTGACTACTACGAGAATATTATTAAAATCAATAAGTCCATTTCAACTGATCCTCCGGATGTAATCATTGACCCTGGAAATTTAATGGGACCAGTGGTGATTAGAATTCCTTCGTTGGAAAAAAAGTATAGAAAGGAGGGCGAGATATATTGGAAGCGCTAACAGCTGATCTTGCTTACCCTGCGGGCAAAGAATGATTCTCGACAAGGCATTATCAGAAACAACCTAAAGGTATGATCGTGCTCCCTACTGATTTAAAGTATATTCAGGTATTATTGGACATGAAAGCAAAATGACAAGAGAAAGGTAATACGCATATGGGCCTTCAGTCCTTTCAAACAATTAAACAATAAGGGGATATAAGAAGTAAAACTCCCGATATAAAAACGTTGTGCGTCAGCTTTTCAAAGAAAAATCCCACTTCGAATTGAAAATAAAGTTTCCATAATTGGAAACATTTATTACCTTTGCCCCGTTGGACTAAGATACAGTTAATGAGATATTTTGACACGAGGTTTTTAGACGAGGCTGACGAGTTCATGGCTGTACTAAATCCAAAGACTGTTAAGAAAATACTATATAACATTGACTTAGCTGAACAGACAAATGAT
>JAYVRH010000747.1:0-3063 GCA_043776495.1 Cyclobacteriaceae bacterium | reverse complement strand
AGCACATTGACCAGACCAACGCCGCTCTGGTGGAAAAGAACCTGGATTTTCTAATCGGCCGTGATATTCGCCAGATCAACCAATTGCTTTTTGAAGTCTTGCAGAACTTTCCAAAGACCCCCGCAGCACGTGCCGCGCTTGATATAGCCCTGCACGATGCTTTCACCAAGTTCTTGGGAATACCACTGGTGAAGTACCTCGGCCAGAAAATCCAATCGATGCCTACATCCAATACCATTGGGATAAAGAATGTGGAGGAAACCTTGAAGGAAGCCGGGGAGTATGGCAAACTTGGGTTCAAGGCATTAAAAGTCAAGATTGGTAAAGATTTGGAAGAAGATATTGAACGCCTTGTTAAACTGCGGGAAAAATTTGGCAAGAAGTTTTTGATTCGGATCGATGCCAACCAGGGCTACACCTCATCCAGCACCATCGAACTCTATAATAGAATAAAGCACCTCGATATCGAATTGATTGAGCAACCGTTGCCAGCCAAGGCTGTAGCAGAAATAAAGAAGCTACCAGAAGAAGTGCGGAAACAGATCGCGGCTGATGAATCACTCCTATCCCCAAAAGATGCCATGGAGTTGATTAAGCCACCATGCGCGGTCGGAATATTCAATATCAAATTGATGAAATGCGGGGGTATTCATCAGGGTTTGAAAATTGCAGACATTGGCCTTCAGGAGAATATTGACCTTTTCTGGGGCTGCAATGACGAAAGTATTATCAGCATCACAGCTGCCTTGAATGCCGCATTCGCTTGTTCGAATACAAAGTATATCGACCTCGACGGGAGCCTCGATCTGGCCAAAGATGTCGTCAAGGGTGGATTTATTCTGAAAGATGGAATCATGCACTGCTCTGATAAACCGGGGCTTGGCGTGGAGAGAATAGCATAAGATGTGCAAGCCAATATTAAAAATTATTGGAAGTCTCCTGATTGCATTCCTGAGTTTCTGTTCTATTGCTCAGTCTCCAGCCAAACCGAAAGTGGAGGTTTTTGTTTTCCTCGGATCTGAATGCCCTATTTCTCAAAAGTATATGAGTCGGCTTAATGATATGGCGACGAAATATGATGCCTCTGTAATATGGACTGGCATTATTGCGGAGAACGTCAAAGCCTCTGTGGTTAAAAAATTTGCGAAGGAATACAACGCAAAATTTCCAATCAAAAAAGATGATTCATTCATTTTGGTACAGAAGTACGGCGCCGAAATAACACCTGAAGTATTCCTCGTGGTGGACGGTAAAGTGAGGTACAAGGGAGCGATCGACAACTGGTTTTATGAACTTGGGCGTTACCGGACTGAGACCACAGAACATTATTTAGTAAACGCCCTCGATGCAATTCTGAAAGGAGAAGATCCAATCTTGAAGGAAACAGAACCTATTGGATGCTTGATTGAAGTGCCTCCATCGAAAAAGAATTCCGATCCCCACCATCATTGATTTCCAGCCACTTCAAGTCCTGAACTATTCGAACCCCGGAACTTTGAACGGTGAACATTGAACTTTACCTTTGATTATGCGAAGGGTTCTTATTGGGTTGTTCATTCTTTTCCTGTTTCAAAAAACAGCGAGCCAATCCATAACCTATTTCAAAGACATTGAGCCCGTACTCTCAAAAAATTGTGGGATGTGTCACCGGCCGGGTGGGATTGGTCCCTTCAGTCTTCAGACCTATGAAGAGGTGAGTAAGAAAGGAAAATTCGTTGCCCACGTTACAAAAACAAGATACATGCCTCCGTGGAAGGCAGATGCCTCCTTCCAGACTTTTAGAAATGAAAGAATCCTGAGCGTGGAAGAAATTGAACTGATTGATAAGTGGGTAAGCTTAGGGATGCCTAAAGGCAAGAAAGTAAAGCGAAGCAAGGCAATTGTTCCTGTTGAAAGTTCCTCTAAACCTGATCTCAGTATCCCGATGTCAACGAATTATGCCATCTCCGCCAATGGTGTTGAAGACTTTCGGTTTTTTGTAATGCCCACGCACCTCGCCCTGGATGTCAATCTTGCTGCTGTAGAATTTATCCCAGGCAACCGGAAGCAGGTGCACCATAGCCGCATCATGGTTGACACCACCCAAAAAATCCGTGGTCTTGATGGCATGAGTGAAATGGACCCGGCTATCAAAACATTCCAGAAAACACCTCTGGTAGACGAATTTTTGTATGGGTGGGTACCAGGCAACATGAAGATTTTCTTTCCCCCCGGAACAGCCAAGAAGCTGTACAAGGGAACAGACCTGGTGCTTAATATTCACTATTCACCTTCGTCCAAACCCCAGCAAGACCAATCAATTATCAATCTTTACTATGCAAAAGGACGTGTGGAACGTGAAGTACATACATTGACCTTGCGTGAGAATGACATCCTCAATCAGCCGTTTGAAATTCCAGCAGAATCAATTCCAACATTTTATATCCGGTACACCGTAAAACGTGATATTTCATTGATTTCGATCATGCCCCACATGCATTTTATCGGAAAAACCTTCAAGGCTGAAGCTGTGACTCCTTCCGGAGAGATCATTCCATTGATCAGGATTAACGATTGGGATTTTAACTGGCAAAGCACTTATCAGTTTAAAAAGATGCTCAGGATTCCAGCTGGTTCAGTGATCAAAGTAGAAGCCAAATATGACAACTCCTCCGAAAATCCTGCCAACCCACATCATCCCGCCATGGACCTGAAGTACGGTTGGAATTCCACGGATGAGATGTGTAACGTCGTCATGTACTATGTCGACTATTTTGAAGGAGATGAATCGCTCGAATATTGACGAATTGGATTTGGCTTGGTTAGCACACCTTGGCCTGAGTTTGTTTATTGTTATAAACCCTTGAATATCAAATGGCTAAACGGCTTGAAGACAGCCCCATCGGATAATTCATTCAAATCATTGCGTTTTTTTGAATTCGACACTTGGTAACTACGGGTCAGTTCCTATCTTTGCAGTCCTTTTTGCGGTACAAAAGCCGCAAATGGGCTTAAAAACAGCAAAATAGGTTTCAACCATGCCTGGAATAATAGGACGTAAGATTGGGATGACAAGCATATATG
>JAYVRH010000746.1:0-10400 GCA_043776495.1 Cyclobacteriaceae bacterium | reverse complement strand
CTTCAGCCGAGAAGCCCATGCCTCCATAAATCTGAACGCCCTCATCGACAGCAAAATCGAGGACTTCGGAACCATGCACTTTTAAGATCGCGCATTCAATGGCAAACTCTTCCAATGCTTTGAGTCTCGCTTTCGCCGAATCCATTCCCTCCGCAACAAAGGCGTGATAGGCATCGTCAATATTCTGTGAAGCGCGGTAGTGCGCCGATTCGCTGGCAAAGATTTTTGTAGTCGTCTCGGCAATTTTATGTTTGATGGCCCCAAAGTTGGCGATCGGAGTACCAAACTGTTTCCTTTCTTTGGCATACTTCGTTGCTGCCGATAAGCACATCTTACTTCCTCCCACCGCGGCAACGCCCAACTTGATACGTCCGATGTTAAGAATGTTCACAGCAATCTTAAAACCATTTTCCCTTTCACTCAATAAGTTTTCCACAGGCACTTTACAATCATTGAAGAAAATCTGGCGGGTGGAAGACCCTTTGATCCCCATTTTCTTTTCCTCTTCGTTCATGGTAATGCCGCCAAAAGTCTTCTCCACAATAAAAGCGCTGAGGTTTTTATCATTGTCAATTTTTGCAAACACAATAAAGACATCTGCAAAGCCCCCGTTTGTGATCCACATCTTCTGGCCGTTAATCAGGTAATGCTTTCCGTCTGATGTAAGAACAGCTTTTGTTTTTCCGCTGTTCGCGTCAGAACCTGAATCGGGTTCTGTTAAGCAATAGGCAGCCTTCCACTTTCCGGTGGCGAGGTTCGGAATATACTTTTTCTTCTGTGCTTCATTCCCATAATAGAGAATTGGTAGCGTGCCGATGCCGGTGTGCGCTGAAATCCCAACTGCAAAAGAATACCCTGCTCCCAAGACCTCCGCTACAAGCATAGTTGTATTGAAGTCCATGCCGAATCCGCCCAAGTCTTGAGGCACAGATGTTCCAAGCAACCCAAGCTCACCCGCTTTGTCAAGCAATGAGGGCATGAGCTTTGGGTCCTTCTGGGAATCAATGTCATCTAACCGTGGATATACTTCCTGCTTTAAGAAGTCTTTACACGTTTGAGCAATCATTCTCTGCTCTTCGTTGAATTCTTCAGGAATAAAAATCTCATGGGACATTGTCTCGCGAATGAGAAATTCTCCGCCCTTCATTGCTTTCTTTGTTTCAGTTGTTGTGTTCATATCCATTCAAAATTTTGTTTCAATAGTAGAAGTAGGCAGTAGGCAAAAAGCAGTAGGCAAAGCTCGAACTGCCTGCTCGCGCCTGTCTACATATTTAATTCAGTTAAAGTAGTTCATAAATCCCCGCCACTCCCTGTCCACCGCCTACACACGCCGTGACCATGCCATACTTCTTATTCTGACGTCGTAGTTCATTGAACAATTGAACAGATAATCTTGCTCCGGATGAACCAAGAGGATGCCCCACTGCGATGGCTCCACCATTGGGATTTAATTTCTTGCGATCAATTCCCAACTCTTGCACAACAGCCAAAGACTGCGCGGCGAAAGCTTCATTTAATTCAATGATGTCAATGTCATCCAGTTTTTTTCCGGCAATCCTCAGCGCTTTCGGAATGGCCGCCACCGGACCGATGCCCATGATTCGTGGATCTACCCCTGCAGTAGCATAGCTCAGCATGCGTGCAATGGGTTTCAGATTAAGTTGCTTCACCATGCGTTCAGACATCACGGCTACAAAAGCTGCACCATCAGAAGTTTGGGATGAATTTCCCGCGGTCACTGTTCCGCCCGCCGCAAATACCGGCTTTAATTTTGAAAGTCCTTCAACCGTTGTATCGGCTCGTATCCCTTCATCTTTGTCCACAATGTACTCCCTTGTCTTTTTCTTCATGTGCTCATCTACATAAACTTCTTTCACAGTGATGGGTACTACTTCATCTTTGAATTTTCCTTCCTTCCACGCTGCGGCTGCTTTGATATGCGATTCATAAGAGAACTGATCCTGAGCTTCACGCGAAATTTTGTATTGTTTTGAAATCTCCTCTGCCGTAAGGCCCATGCTGGTGTAGTAGGTGGGATGGTCCTTGGCGATCGTATAGTTCAATGCTGTTTTAAATCCCATGACTGGAACCAATGACATGGATTCTGTACCTCCTGCAATGATCACATCGGCTTGTCCGGAATGAATCCGTGCGCTGGCAATGGCGATTGCTTCTACCCCTGATCCGCAATAGCGGTTGATCACCAGTCCAGGTGTATCGATTCCTAAGGCCATGAGGGAAATCATGCGGCCGATTTGCATACCCTGCTCTGCTTCGGGAACTGCATTCCCGACGATGAGATCATCAACCATTTTGTTTTCCAATCCGGGGATTGACTTTACCAGGTGCTTAATCACATCGGTTGCCAGATCGTCGGGTCGTACAAAACGAAACCCACCTTTTTTTGCTTTTCCAACGGCGGAACGAAAGCCTGCTACAATGTATGCGTCCATGTTCTTCGTATTTAGTCGCTTGTTTATTATGGAGAAATTATTTTATCTAGATTTTCGTTAAAGTTAAAAGTAGGCAGTAGGCATTGGCAGTAGGCAAAGATTACTGTACTTCAAGTTTCTCTTTCTGTTTTAAATATTTCTTTGGATTCTCGATCATGTGATTTAACATTCTACCGACTTCTTCTGATTTCGCAATTAGGTCTTTGTGTTTCTCTACATCAATGTAATTACAGGCATTGGCGAAGTCCAGCCATGTCTGGTTTCGCTGTTTTCCATATCACCATCGGAAGATTTACTCACAAAATAGGCTTCGTAATTTCTTTTTCGATAAGCCTCAGCAATGCAACTGCAAACGGCTCGAGAAGATCGACGGATTTGATCTGTCAAGGAATATCTCTCTTCCTTTGGAAAGGTTTTTGTCAACTCAAATATTTCCATCGCCAATTCAAAGGCTTTCCTATAAACAGTCAAATCTCTGAAACTACGTTGCTCCATATTTTTCCTTAGTCTTCCGCGTACTTCAAACCAAAGGCTGGCATTGCCTACTTTTTCCTTGCCTACTGCCTGCTCCTTAATTTAAAGGAGTTACTTTTAAACTTGCTGCCCATTTGTCAATTGTCCCGATAGCCATCGGGATGTCAACTGTCATCTATTCCCCACTGCGCTCATTGCCTACTCTCCCCTTGCCTACTGCCTACTATTAGTTTCTCAACGGCTTCCCTCCCGTCAAGATCGCCTGTATCCGCTCCAGTGTCTTCTTTTCTCCCGTCAGCGACAAGAATGCTTCACGCTCAAGGTCAAGTAAGTATTGCTCACTTACTTCCTGGGTAGAAGTCAGATCACCTCCACACATTACGTTTGCCACCCACTTGGCTACTTTTGCGTCGTGCTCGGAAATATATTTTCCCATAATCATTCCCTGAAGTCCAGCGAGAAATAACGCTTGCCCTGTTCGGCCCTGCACCTTGATGTTTCGTGCCTGCAATGGCATGGTATAGCCAGCTTCGGCGAGTTCGATCACCGCTTCCTTCGCATCTGTAATCTGCCGGTCTTTGTTCATCGATATGCGATCGAGTTTTTTCAAGATTCCAATCTCACGCGCTTCCTCGGCAGAAGTCGCGACACGCGCGGTGGCTATATTCATGAACGCATTTTGGAGGGCATTCAGTTCAACATCACCTTCATGCAATGAATCACTCACGCGCTTGGCAAATTCTTTGGTCCCTCCTCCTCCCGGAATAAGGCCTACTCCAACTTCGACCAAGCCAATGTAAGTCTCAGCAGCAGCTTGTGCGATGTCAGCATGCATCGTCATTTCACAACCTCCGCCCAAAGTCCGGCTTTGTGGACATACCACCACCGGGATGGACGAATAGCGGATGCGCATGACAGAATTTTGGAACGCTTTGATCATGAAATCAATCTCGTCATACTCCTGCTCGATGGCGTACATGAACACAAGGCCCAGGTTTGCGCCAAGCGAAAAATCAGCACCTTGATGTCCGACTACCAAACCGCGGAAATCTTTTTCGGCAAGATCAATTGCATGATTCAAGCCTTCCACGACTTCACTGCCCAACGTGTATCCTTTGGTGTGCCAGGAGTAGTTTAGAACGCCATCGCCAATGTCAGTGATTTTTGCTCCAGGATTTTTCCACACCACGTTTTCACTTTTGTTGTCCAGAATAATGAAGCTTTCCTTTCCAGGAATAGATTGATAACTCTTTGTACGTACGTCGTAATATTTTCTTTGACCACCTTCTACCTTATAGAATGATTTGTTGCCGGCCGCCAGCATGTCATATACCCATTGCGCGGGTTTGTAGTTTGCGGCTTCCATTAGTGGAATGCTCTTGTCTAAGCCAACGGCATCCCATGTTTCAAAGGGACCCATATCCCATCCAAAGCCGCCGCATACCGCGTCATCAATTCTGAAAAGCTCATCGCTGATTTCTGGAATGCGATTCGTCACATATTGGAACAATCCATAAAAGGCATCCCGATAGAAATCACCGGCTTTGTCTTTCCCTGCCAGCAGCACTCTAAAACGCTCTTTCAATTTGTCAATGCCTTTTGTGCTTTCAAGTGTCGCGAATTTGACCTTTTCTTTCGCCTTGTATTCTAACGTTTTGAGGTCGAGCGTAAGAATCTCCGTTTGGCCTTTTGCTCCTTTTGTCTTTTTATAAAAACCTTGTCCCGTTTTATCACCCAGCCATTTATTCTGCTCAAGTTTTGTAACTACTTCAGGGAGTTTGAACATTTCACGGCCTTCATCATTGACCAACCCTGCATAGAGGTTGTTTGAGACTTTTACCAGTGTATCCAGACCCACTACATCGGAGGTGCGGAAAGTGGCAGACTTGGGCCTGCCAATAATTGGCCCCGTAAGTTTGTCGACCTCATCCACGTTAAGGTCAAATTTGCGCATCGAGTCAATGACTTTCAGCAGACCAAAAATTCCCACGCGATTTCCAATAAACGCCGGTGTGTCTTTACAAAGCACCGTTGTTTTCCCTAGAAATAGATCCCCATAGTGCATTAAGAACTTTGTCACCTCAGGATCGGTCTTGGCCGTTGGGATGATCTCTAATAATTTAAGATAGCGCGGAGGATTAAAGAAGTGCGTGCCACAAAAGTACTTTTGAAAATCTTCGCTGCGTCCTTCCGCCATCAGGTGTATGGGAATGCCCGAAGTATTTGAAGTGATCAAAGTGCCGGGTGTCCGGTATTTCTCAACTTCAGTGTAGACTATTCTCTTCACATCAAGGTTTTCCACCACCACTTCAATGGTCCAGTCATAATTCTTTATTTTGGACATATCATCCGTGAAGTTTCCAAGCTTAACCCTGGAGGCAAATTTTTTGCTGTATAGTGGAGCAGGACTTCCTTTGAGGGTGGCGTCAAAAGAACTTTGAACGATCCTGTTTTTAACGATGGGATGATCGATGGTGAGTCCCTTCTTCTTTTCTTCCTCGTTAAGTTCTTTGGGGGCGATATCAAGCAACAAAACATCTACGCCAATGTTGGCGAAGTGGCAGGCAATGCGGGAGCCCATGATGCCAGAACCTAAGACAGCTACTTTTCGGATGGTGCGATTCATAAATTAAGTGGGGCGTATGTTTTTATCAGGTTGTTTATTTATATCCTATCGAACAACAGTTTCATAAATCTCATTTCGTTCAATCATCTTATTTATTCCCTGAACGACTTCGAAAAAAACATTAAGTTTTTGCCCCGATATCTCTTCGCGAATTGCTTCATTAAACCTAAGTACTGTATCGCGTGCTTTCTCCTTATTCTTCATCCCTGCCTTCGTCAGATAAATCCTCACCGACCGCTTGTCATTCTTATCGGTCTCCCGATAGATTAATCCTTTTTCTTCCATCGACTTGAGTAGCCGCGTGAGGCTCCGCGTTTCAAGACCCATCAGCGGTCCAATCTTGGTCGCTGGAGTTCCTTCTGAATGAATGTTGAGTAGGGCAAACCCAACAGACATGGTGCCTCCGTATTTTAAGGCCTGCTGATTGTACATCCTGGCAATCGCATGCCACGCTGCTTTGATGTTAAAATCGATGGTTTCTTCTCGTTTCAATCGATTGCCAAGATATAAAAAAATTGGTATGCATGCAGAGTAACTGGAAAGTTTTTGTGAGGGGATAGAAGCCTTTCCTGCTGATTCTAAGGTCTGAGTATGGTAAAATAAGAAAGCTATCTTGAGTGGATCATCTGATGAGGTTGCACCAAATTAGAGTTTTCGGAAGGGGTCCCCACAGATTTTCACAGATTGAATACACCGCAGATCAAGCAGATTAATACAAACCATCAGCCAAGGTCAATTTAATAGCCATAGATTACACACCTGCCTGCCGAAGCGACTTGGCGCAGGCAGGGATTTTCACAGATGAATTTATCAGTGGTAATCTGTGCAATCTGTGGCAAATTAAAGATTCCAAATTCAATTTGGCTCAAGTTAGAAATCTAGTTTTAGCTCCCAGCTCTTAGAATCTGCTGGAAATGCATAAATTATCTTTTGTGCTTCATGAGGGCGGCCGCCTGTCCGATCCAGTTGTCCCGGCCAATACGATCTGGAAAAAACTTGATGCCGTGTGTTATCTGCACAACCATCTCTGGGGTAAGCTGGCTGAGCTGTTCGAAAGAATATATCCCTAGATCGTTTAGCTTTCGTTCAATCGCAGGGCCAATCCCACTGATCAGCGTGAGATCATCTTTAGTTTGCCAGGTCGAAGGAGTAAACCGCGAACGGGGTATAACCTTTTTATCAACTTTGACTTCCTGTGGCTTCTCTTCTGCTTTTGTGATTGGCTTTTCTAGCTTGTTCCGCTCTTCCATCAACTGATTTCTCAACTGCGTGGCCGCATCACGCATCACATCTGTCTCATGTTCAAGATTTTCACATCGTCTTTGGTATTGCTCCAGCTCCCGCCGCAATGAGTACACCTGGGTTTGCACCTCTTTGAGCAATGGTTCTGTCGCATTTTTACCTTGGGTTAACAGGGAGGCCTCCTGTTGCCATTCCACCAGGTGTTTGCGCGTGGACTGATTTTCCTTTTCCAGCAGTTGCAATTGCTCGTTCAACCGTGATTTTTCTTGAAGCAATCCACCCACTTGCCCGCGCACCGATCGAAAAATGTTTTCACTCAACAGCCACGACCCGGCAAATCCAATGAGGAATGCAGACAAAATCATCATGAGGACTTCCAGGATGGCAACGGTCTCGCACAGACCGCGCACATCGCACAGGTACCAGCGCGTGAAAAAAACGCACAGGAGTAAAAACACTGTAATCAGGGCGTAAATGGCTCGCATGATGAAATTTTGTGTATGTGAAGGTACGTTTTTCCATTATGCTGATGTAAAAAACATGCCATTGCCTGCAACTTGCCAGTCATGTCAGGCGTCTATATACATAATTCACTTATGTATCAATTCTATGCACTCTCCTGAACTATTAAAGGGCACCCTTCAAACCATCATCCTTAAAGTGCTGAAAGACCATGGTAAAATGTACGGATATGAAATCACCCAGCGCGTGAGTGAGCTTTCTGAAAACAGATTGCTTCTCACTGAAGGTGCACTTTATCCCACCCTTCACAAGCTCGAAGCTGAAGGGTTGCTCAAAACAGAAACTGTCATGATGGGTAAACGCGTCAGAAAATATTATGCACTTACTTCTATAGGTCGTTCC
The DNA here is from genome assembly GCA_043776495.1 of Cyclobacteriaceae bacterium. Classification (GTDB taxonomy): domain Bacteria; phylum Bacteroidota; class Bacteroidia; order Cytophagales; family Cyclobacteriaceae; genus ELB16-189. Next base: position 2,741 of record JAYVRH010000746.1, on the reverse strand, counting down.
GTGGCAAAAGACCGCGTATCGGAGTTTGTTGATTTTATCAAGACGATGTCGAATGTGCTGCAGGTACAGATGGGTTAGTTTAATAAGTTGAAGACATAAATTTGAAATTAGAATCGGAACATATTGATTACATCATCAAAGACCTGAATTACAGGGGCATTGTCGCTGACGGTATTCAGGATGAATTGATTGATCATATTTGCAGTGCGGTAGAAAAGGAAATGGATCGGGACATTCGGTTCATCGATGCCTATCATAAAGCACTTCACTCCTTCGGTCACAACACCGGGTTGCGTGAAACGCAAAACCAAATTCTAAAAATTGAAAATAAAACAGTAAAGCTTATGATTAAGAATTACATGACGATTGCGTTGCGAAACTTACGCAAACATATTTTTTATACTGCCATTAACGTACTTGGGCTTGCCATCGGTATTGCCTCCTGCCTCTTGATCGTTCTCTATATAAACCAGGAATTAAATTATGATCGCCATCATGAAAATTATGATAGAATCTTCCGCGTCGATTCTGAAATTATTTTCGGAGCCAACCATCTGATTATGGCCGTAACACCAGCTCCCATGGCAGATGCTCTTAGAAATGACTTTCCAGAAGTTGAACGGTCAGGGCGATTTTGGAGTAGTGGTTCTGTCCTGGTGAAAAGGGTTGATCAGAATATAAAGGAGACCCATGTTGTTTACGGTGACAGTTCCATCCTTAACATTTTCACCATCCCCTTTATTCAGGGTAATCCTAAAAATGCATTGAATGATCCTTTTGCAGTGATCATTAGTCAGAAGGCAGCTGAAAAATATTTCCCCGGTGAAAATCCGATTGGACAAACCCTGATCATAGAAAATAAAGACAATTACAAAATCACGGGCGTATTCGAAAACATACCCGTAACAAGTCATTTTCAGTTTGATATCATCATGTCTTTGGTAAGCGATGATTACAATAAAGACCCTCAATGGCTGAGCAATAATTTTTCTACATACGTCAAGTTAAGGGCAGGAACAGACTACAGACAACTCGAGGCCAAATTCCCTTCGATGGTAGATAAATATGCTGGTCCTCAAGCGCGCATGGCCTTAGGGGCTGAGTTCACAATGGAGAAATTCCGCGCGTCTGGCAATAAAATTGAGTTCACGCTCCGGCCGATCACAGACATTCATCTCCATTCAGATCGTACCGCTGAGCTCGGCGTGAACAGTGACATCACGTATGTTTATCTGTTTGGAGCCGTCGCATTGTTCATTCTGGCCATTGCTTGCATCAATTTCATGAATCTGAGTACGGCGCGTTCCGCCAATCGCGCTAAAGAGGTTGGTGTCAGAAAAGTGATGGGCTCTCTTCGCTCTCATTTGGTCCGCCAGTTCTTGACTGAGTCTATCCTGTTGAGTGCATTTTCATTCTTGTTGGCGCTTGGGCTTGCCTGGTCAGCGCTTCCGATGTTCAATGAATTAGCTGATAAACAACTATTTCTACCTTTTGGCGACCGTACTTTTTGGATGATCGTTGGACTTGCCTCAATCTTCATTGGAATCCTGGCAGGAATATATCCAGCCTTTTTTCTTTCCGCATTTCGTCCAGCCAATGTATTGAAAGGCAATTTGTCACTTGGTATGAAAAGCGGATTGGTGCGCAGCTCTCTGGTTGTTTTTCAATTTTCCGTTTCTATTCTGTTGATCATCGGCACAATCGCCGTCAACCGGCAGTTGGGATTTATCCAGACTACAAAAATTGGTTTTAACAAAGACCAGATTATTGTCATAAAAGATGCTTATGGAATGGGTAATCAAATTCAGTCATTTAAAGACGAAGTGCTGAAAGATAGTCGGATTCTTAGCGGAACCATTTCAGGATTTTTGCCCGTCAGTGGTACCAGCCGGAATGACAATACCCATTGGCCTGAAGGAAGTCAGCCCACTCAGGAAAACATGGTTGCCCTTCAATGTTGGCGGGTGGATTATGACTATCTCAAAACCCTGGGCATGCAAATCAAAACCGGGCGGGATTTCTCGAAGGAATTCCCTTCCGACTCAAATGCTGTCATCTTGAATGAAGCAGCGCTTAAACTCTTCGGCTTTACGACGGATCCTATTGGAAAAAAGATCAGCACATTTGGCGCCGATCCTACAGCAGGCTCATTTGATGCCAAGAAATATGTAAGCTTTCCTGTTATTGGTGTAGTAGAGGATTTTCATTTTGAATCGCTCAAGCAAAACATTACACCCTTGGCCTTGTTTCTTCGAAAGAGTACGGGCTTGATCTCTTTTCGATTTGAAGCGAAGAATACCCAGGAAGTAATTTCATCGATCGAGAAAACCTGGAAGGGAATGGCTCCCGGTTTGCCTTTCAGTTATTCTTTTCTCGACGAAGATTTTGGAAACATGTATTCTGCAGAACAACGACTCGGTAAAATATTTGTCGTGTTTGCCGGCCTTGCCATCCTGATTGCATGCCTTGGATTGTTCGCCCTCACCTCTTTTACCGCAGAACAACGAACAAAAGAAATCGGAATACGAAAAGTGATGGGCGCAACGGTTGGAAGCATTGTCCTTCTTTTGTCAAAAGAATTTGGAAAGCTCATCATCATTGCGTTCCTGTTAGCAGCTCCGCTGGCGTGGTATGGAATCGATTGGTGGTTGAAAAGTTATACCTACAAAACTGAGGTGGGTGTCTTTGTTTACCTGGTGGCAGGAGTGTCCGCCTTTCTCCTTGCATGGATCACCATGAGT
>JAYVRH010000745.1:0-3072 GCA_043776495.1 Cyclobacteriaceae bacterium | reverse complement strand
AGGCATATACCAACATTGATAGCCTTGTAAAAATCAACAGGGCCAGGCTTCGCAACCAGGTGATCACTCAAACGGATCTCATTCGAACTGAATTGCTTCAGGACCAATACAAGTTGCAAATTATCAATGCTCAGAAAGATTTTATAAATGAAATCCAGCGTTTGAAGTTTTTTCTGGGTGTGAAAGACAGTGTGAATGTAGATATTAACTCAGAGATTGAATCCACCACCATTCCCGATACGATCGACTCTCTGCTGAGCAAGGCGATGCGGGAAAGATCAGATGTGCAAGCTGCCAACCTGGCCGTTCAAGTATCCCAAAGCAATATCAAATACCAAAAATCATTGGTCTGGCCGGTACCAGAGCTGGGCATGATCTGGAACCCGCAAAACACAATTCCCTATTTAGGATTTTTCGGGACCATTAAAGTACCCCTGTTCGACCGCAACCAGGGAGAGATCGAAAAGTCAAAATTTTTACAACTGCAAGCGGAAGAAGGTGTGCGCAACGCTGAACTAAGAATCTCCACGGAAGTGTCGGCAGCATTTCAAACCTATCAAACAGAAAAAGATAACCTTAAGAAATATGAAGTCATGATGAGACAATCCGATCAAGTGCTCGACAATGTGCGGTATTCCTATCTCAAAGGCGGAACCACCATCATTGACTTTCTCGACGCACAACGTAGCTGGTTTGATACTCGACAATTATTTCTCAGCGCGCGCCTCTCGTACTTTCAAAGTTACATACAGTTATTATACGTCACCGGGCTAATTAATCAGTTCTAATCATGCGCAATACTCTTTTCCTTTGTTTGTCCATTATTATTCTGGTTTCCTGTGGTACGGAAAGTGGCCAGGAGCGACACCTCAATTTCACGAAGCCAAAGGTTTCCGGTGATCTGATCACATTTTCTGACGATACCACTGCATCCTATTTCACCGCCGAGCCAATCAAAAGCATGGATTGGAAAGCCGACTTTTCAGTGCCGGCAAGGGTCGTCGCTACCGTAATCCGTTCGACAGAAAACCCTACTTTAAACATGGTATTGTTTGACAATCCCGAACTCACCACCGACTATACTCAATTGCTGCAACATCTCACTAATATCAAGCAAATAGAGGAGGTCATGATTAAACAAAGGAATATTGAACTTGAACGAGTATTGGACCTTCAAAAGCATGGTGCCGCTACCGGTCGAGATGTATTGGAGGCACAGACTGCCCTGGCCATGCAAAAGACAAACCTCGTCAATGAAAGATCTTCTCTCATTGAAGAAGAATCCATGCTCAAATTGGGGGGATTCAGCACCGAAGACCTCCGCCATGCCAAACCAAACACGGTATGGGTCATCTCTGAAATTGCTGATAACCAGATCAGCAAAGTAAGGCGGGGTGAACAATGTGACGTAACTTTCTCTTCCTATCCTAACGAAAGCTTTAAAGGAAAAATTGAAGATGTTGGTGATGTCGTCGATAATGTGACCCGGTTGCTCAAATTGCGGATTGGTATTGTCAACTCGGACCGGAGGCTAAAGGCTGGAATGTTTGGAAATACGCGTTTCGGTCTAAAAGAAGGAAAATTTCTTACAGTACCCATGGATGCCCTTGTGATCGTTCAGGGCAAAAATTATGTATTTGTTAAAAAATCTAAACTGGAATTTGTACGACGATCGGTTACCATCGGCCAACAAGCTAATAATAGAATGATTGTCTTTGACGGCATACAAGAGCATGATCTTGTTGTCGTAAAGGGTACTATGCAATTAAAAGGTCTTTCGTTTGGATATTAACTACTAACGCGATGAAACAAGTACAGATATTTTTTGACAAGGATAAATTCAAAGAGGACAAACCCATGACCGACTATATCATGGAGTTTCTTGCTGATAGCCATATTCAGGGAGCGACGGCTTTCAGGGGGGAACTGGGCTTTGGAGAAAGTCAACGCATCAAAAGACCTGGCCGGCTTTTTTCATTTGACGATCCTCCTATGTTGATCACCTTCATTGAGGAGGATGAAAAAGTTCAAAAGGTGCTGACTGCTTTTCGAAAAAAAGTGAAAACGGGATTTATTGTTGTCAACCCCGTAGAGATCTGGAAATAATAAAATGATCAGAAACCTTCTCATATTTTCTCTTACCAATCGATGGATTGTCATTGCCCTGGCGATCATTACTTCTGCGATCGGATACTGGTGCTTCATACAACTAAAAATTGAAGCCTACCCTGACATCGCTGATACCAATGTGATCGTCATTGCCAAATATAATGGCCGTGCAGTTTCTGAGGTAGAGCAACAGGTGACTATACCCATTGAGCGTGTACTGAACAACGTTCCACGCGTATTGGACCGCAGAAGCAGGACCATCTTTGGATTGGCAGTGGTACAGCTGACATTCGAAGATGGCACGAATGATTACTTCGCCCGTCAGCAGGTGATCGAACGCCTCGCCAGTGCCGAACTACCCGATGGCGTACATCCGGAACTAGCCCCGTTGACGACAGCCGTGGGCGAGATATTACGCTACGTGGTAGAAGCCCCTGCCACGTTCAGTCCTACCCAATTGCGTGACCTGCAAGATTGGGTGATCCGACCGTTTTTGCTGCAAGTCCCAGGCATCGCTGACATCACCACTTTTGGAGGGCCCTTGATCCAATTTCAAATCCTGATATCACCTGACAAACTGCGCAAGTACAACGTCACCGTGAACGACATCATCACTGCCGTGGATCAAAACAACCAGAATACGGGTGGCAATACGATTACACGCGGGGGGCAGGGTATTGCGGTGCGGGGATTGGGAGCCATCAAATCTGTCCAAGACATTCAGACCATTGTCCTTACTTCTTTCCACGGCGTCCCTGTCTTTATCAGGGATGTGGCCTCTGTAGAAATCGGACCCCCGCCTCCTTCTGGTATCCTTGGGTACACGTTTAAGAGTGAATCGATCGAAAGCAACAGCGGGACAGAAGGCATTGTTCTTTTGAGAAGGGGCGAGAACCCGAGCGAGGTGCTGAAAAAAGTGAAATCACAAATTGCAATACTCGAAGAAAGTGAGCTGCCGGAAGG
>JAYVRH010000744.1:0-3089 GCA_043776495.1 Cyclobacteriaceae bacterium | reverse complement strand
AGCCGAGGCAACCAATAATTGCTATTTGTATCCATTGCCTTGTTGTAAATTTTACATTTCCTGTCTTGCTTGAAGAAACATACGCGGAAATAATAAAGAATGGCAGCGAGAAAATCATTCGCAAGGCCAATAAGCTGATGGCATCAACATTAGTGTCACGATAGGCGAGCTTAACAAGAATGGCTTTTGTGGAAAAACAGATTGCTCCCGCCAATGCAATCAGCACTCCCTTGACAAAATAAGAATTGGGTTTGAGTGAAAGCATATCGATAACAGACTACAAGAGTAAAAAATATTAATCCAAATCCAATTTCTATCTTTGATAATCACCGCTTGATTATAAATCGATGAAAGTATCGGGACACCTTGTTGATGTGACCAATCAAAGAATCTTCAATGGTGAGGTAGAGGTAAGAGCCGGGATTATTACGGAGATTACAGAGAAAGACATTGTCGAAGATCAATACTTGCTCCCCGGGTTTATTGATTCTCATGTACACATTGAAAGTTCGATGGTGGTGCCTGTTGAATTTGCACGGATGGCAGTAGTGCATGGAACAGTTGCTACCATATCAGATCCACACGAGATCGGAAATGTCATGGGCATTCAGGGAGTCAATTACATGATTGAAAATGGAAGGAAGGTCCCATTCAAATTCTATTTTGGTGCCCCCAGCTGTGTGCCTGCCACATCGTTTGAGACCGCAGGCGCCAATATTGGCCTAGAGCAAGTTGAAGATTTGCTTCGGAGGCCCGAGGTAAAATACCTGGCAGAAATGATGAACTGGCCTGGCGTCCTTGATGACGATCCGGTCGTGAAAGGTAAAATCTCCCTGGCAAAAAAATATGCGAAACCAGTAGACGGTCATGCACCAGGATTGAGGGGTGAGCAGGCAAAGAAGTACATCGAGGCAGGGATTACCACGGATCATGAATGTTTCACCTCTGAAGAAGCAAAGGACAAGTTGAAGCATGGAATGAAAATCCTGATCCGGGAAGGCAGTGCCGCCAAGAACTTCGAGGCCTTGATTGATCTGATGCATGAACATTGGAGACAGATGATGTTCTGTTCCGATGATATGCACCCCGATAGTCTGGAAGAAGGTCACATTAATTTGCTGGTCAAACGTGCGTTGAACAAAGGGATTGACCTTTTCAAAGCATTAAGGGCAGCATGCATCAATCCAATCGATCATTATAAACTGGATGTCGGCAGATTGAGGGTAGGAGATGCTGCCGATTTTATTGTCGTTAACAACTTACGTGATTTTAAAGTTAAACAGACCTACATCAACGGAACTCTTGTCGCCGAGAATGGCGAAACAAAAATCAAAAGGATTGAATGTAATTTGATAAATAATTTCACTGTTTCGAAAAAGAAGATAACTGATTTTGTTTGTGAGCCGATCGGGGAGCGGATTCGGGTAATTGAAGCGCTTGACGGCCAGTTGATCACGAACGAATTGTTGTCCAAGGCCCGGGTATTGCATGGCAATGTCGTATCGGATATATCATTGGATGTCTTAAAAATTACCGTTGTAAACCGTTATTCCAATTCAACGCCATCAATAGCCTTCATAAAAAACTTTGGCCTGCATTGCGGTGCCATCGCATCTTCGGTTGCGCATGACTCTCACAACATCATCGCGGTAGGGGTGGATGACGAATCAATATGCCGGGTTGTGAATATGGTCATCACAGCGAAGGGTGGTGTGGCAGCAGCATATGATCAGGTTGAAATGATTTTACCGCTGCCGGTAGCCGGGATCATGTCGGCTGAGGATGGCTATGAGGTGAGCAAGAAGTACAAGGCCATAGACAAGATGGCAAAGGAAATGGGTAGCCAGTTGGGTGCGCCGTTCATGACATTGTCTTTCATGGCATTGTTGGTGATACCTTCCCTGAAGATCAGCGATAAAGGGTTATTTGATGGCAACAAGTTCGAATTTGTTCCAGCATCCGTTGGCTGATTCGGGCAAAATAAATGAAGCCTGGTGGCGTCCAGGCTTCGGAGAAGTCTCTATTTAATTGTAAAGAATGGCTTCAAGATATCTATTTCAATTCTATCTTCTTACCCGTTTTGGCAGCAAGGAAGATCGCGTCCATAATTTTTAAGTCTTTTAAACCCTCTTCACCATCCACGGGTATAATGGGTTGCTTGCCTTGCAAAATAATAGCGGCCATTTCATCCATCTGCACAGTTTGATGCGTTACATGGGGATGGGTTAGTTCACCCAGATGGGTACGGGCTTTGATCGGACCATAGCCTGTCGATGGTTGCATTTCTCCAAATCCTTTTGTGCCGTCAACGAAAAATCGATCCAATGAATTCATGCTATACGTCGACAGGCAGGAAGCGACTGCCCCACCGGGAAAGCCGAATTGAAATTGAATCGTCTCATCAATTCCTTCCTTAAACTTCTCAGGATTGTTTTTGGTTTCCTGGGCCGTTACCCAGATTGGTTCTTCTCCGATCATGTAGCGGGAACCGTTGACCGCATAGATGCCAATATCCATCATGGCACCTCCTCCGGAAAGTTTTTTATTCAATCTCCATTGTGTCGGATCACCGATAACAAAGCCGCATTGCCCCTGGAAAAACAATACTTTTCCAAGTTCCCCAGCGCTTCTCATCCTGACAATTTCAAGCGTCTTGGGTTCAAAATGCATCCTGTATCCAACCAGCAGTTTTACGTTTGCTTTTTTGCAGCCATCAATCATCTGCTGGCCTTCAATGGCATTCAACGCCATTGGTTTTTCGGAAATAACGTGTTTGCCGGCGTTTGCCACCCTTATTGCCTGGTCTTTGTGGAGCGCGTTTGGCGTAATTATATACACTGCATCAATGTCGCTATTGTTTTTTATGGCATCGAAATTCTCATAATTGTAACAGTTCTTCTCAGGAATACCATATTTGGTCTGCCAGTCTCTAATTTTAGAAGGTGTTCCGCTAATGACTCCGGTGAGTTTGGCCATCTTACTGGATTGCATGGCCTCGGCCACGCGGGTACCGTAGCTTCCCAGGCCCATGATGGCCACTCGCAAAATAGGTCCCTGATAAGGTTGCGAGGATGGCTGATTGGCCTCTA
>JAYVRH010000743.1:0-3092 GCA_043776495.1 Cyclobacteriaceae bacterium | reverse complement strand
CTTTGTTTTAATATAGTAATTGCAATCGATTACGGGTTCGGCATTGACCATCATGGGTTGGTGATGGGATTCGAGGCCTTATTAAGTCTATCATGCTTGTGGATTTAACCTTGGTATTCCGCAAACGATTTTTTAGTTTAATAATCAAGTTTCCTTACAGCGGTCCGTCTCACGGTGTTTCATGACTGTACATTTGTGTCATGTTAAACAAGAAAAACAAAACAACTAACATTATGAAAGCAAATTTATTTCTGGCGGCCCTCGTACTGGTAGGTACATCGGCTTTTGCAAACGGACCTGGTAGTCCTCGTTTGGCAGTGATCAGCCAAAGCAATCCTGGCGTGTTTAAGATCATCTACGAAAAAAATGGTGTGATCAGCAACGTGAAAATGACAATTCTCAATCATGAAAACGAAATTGTTTTCGCTGAAACCACTAAGAATGTAGATGGTTTTATCCGGTCAGTTAACTTCACCCAAATGGATCCAGGTGAATATACTGTCGAGGTTGCCGACAAATCCGGAAAGCATATTCAGAAGGTTGTGTATGCTGAAACAGCACGCATCCTGAATGTGCACGTCTCAAAGATTGCGGAGGAAGGCAAGTATCTTCTCTCGGTAACCAATAACGGCGCAAATCGGATTAATGTGCAGATCTTCGATGGTACAAATAACCTTGTGCACAATGAGAGCACGACCATCGATGGGAATTTTGGTTTGGTGTACAACCTCAAGGCGGTTGAAGGGATGCCTACTTTCGAAATTAGTGATAAGACAGGCGTCATTCACACGGTGAAGTATTGATTCGGAAAAACAGTTAAGGCAAAAAGGCTTTTCCAAACGGAGAAGCCTTTTTGTTTTATAATGAGGTAAGGTTGACCCAACGAAAATCAAATTAGTGTTTACATGTTCCGTCGGTATTGGCCGCCGACCTCAAACAGCGCTTTCGTGATTTGCCCAAGAGAACAAACTTTGCAGGCTTCCATCAGGGCATCGAAAATATTCTTATTCATCACCGCTGCCTCCTGAAGTACCTTTAATTGGGCAGCAGCCTCTGGCTCATGTAGTTTATGCAATGACTGATGCATTTTGATCTGATATTCCTTCTCTTCTGTGGTGGCCCGGATGACCTCTTGTGGGATGATGGTCGGTGAGCCTTTGGAACTCAAGAATGTGTTTACTCCGATGATCGGAAATTCGCCTGTATGCTTTAAAGTTTCATAATAGAGACTTTCTTCCTGAATCTTGCCACGCTGGTACATGGTTTCCATCGCTCCCAAAACACCGCCACGTTCTGTGATCCGGTCAAATTCGGTCAGTACTGCCTCCTCTACCAGGTCCGTGAGCTCCTCTATAATAAATGAACCCTGGATCGGGTTTTCGTTCTTTGTCAGGCCTAATTCTTTGTTGATGATCAATTGAATGGCCATTGCCCGGCGCACAGATTCCTCGGTTGGTGTGGTGATTGCCTCATCATAGGCATTTGTATGGAGGGAATTGCAGTTATCATAAATCGCATACAATGCCTGAAGGGTAGTTCGAATGTCATTAAAGTCAATTTCCTGGGCATGTAATGAGCGGCCTGAGGTTTGAATATGATATTTAAGCATCTGGCACCTGGCATTGGCCCCATATTTATTCTTCATCGCCTTGGCCCACAGTTTTCTTGCCACCCTGCCTATGACAGAATACTCCGGATCGATGCCGTTGCTGAAGAAGAAAGACAGATTAGGGGCAAATTCATTGATGTTCATCCCCCGGCTCAAATAATACTCAACGTATGTAAAGCCGTTTGCGAGCGTAAATGCCAGTTGTGAAATTGGATTGGCCCCGGCCTCTGCAATGTGATAACCTGAAATCGAGACTGAGTAAAAATTGCGGACATTCTTATCAATAAAGTATTGCTGTACGTCCCCCATGAGTCGCAGCGCAAACTCTGTGGAGAAAATGCACGTGTTTTGAGCCTGGTCTTCTTTCAGTATGTCAGCCTGGACGGTTCCTCGGACTTGAGTAAGAGTCTCTGTTTTTATCTTGTCGTAAACATCTTTTGGGAGCACCTGGTCGCCGGTGATGCCAAGCAGCATAAGACCAAGTCCGTCGTTGCCCTTTGGTAAGGCCCCCTGGTAACGAGGTCTGTCTCCAGTCTTATCATGATAAATCTTCTCTATTTTAGCTTCAACCGTTTCTGTCAATCCGTTTTTGCGGATATATAGTTCGCACTGTTGATCGATGGCAGCGTTCATAAAATAGCCGAGCAACATCGGGGCAGGGCCGTTAATGGTCATAGACACCGACGTCTTTGGATCGGTGAGATTGAAACCGCTGTATAATTTCTTCGCGTCGTCGAGGCAACAGACGCTCACCCCTGAGTTGCCGATCTTTCCATAAATGTCCGGTCGATAATCCGGGTCGTTTCCATACAAGGTGACGGAGTCAAAGGCAGTAGAGAGCCGTTTGGCAGATGTCGCGAAACTCACGTAGTGAAATCTTCGGTTCGTACGTTCGGGCCCTCCTTCGCCAGCAAACATCCTTCCGGGATCTTCACCTTCTCTTTTAAACGGGTAGATCCCAGCAGTGTAAGGAAATTCACCGGGTACATTTTCCTGAAGTATCCATTTTAATAAGTCGCCCCAAGCTTTATATTTTGGCAAGGCAATCTTTGGTATTTGTAAATGCGATAAGGATTCTGAATGGGTGTTGATCCCGATCTCCTTATCGCGCACTTTAAACTTGAATACAGGCCCCTTATACCTTTGTACTTTCTTTGGCCACTCGTCCAGCAACTTCCAGTTTTTGGGATCAAGGTTTAGTTTTAGTTTTTGCATTTCATCCTCAAGCCCATTGCCCAATGAGGCAGGAGCGGTGCTTGATTTTAAGAGGTCGGATACTTTTTGAAGCGCATAAAGCTTCTGGGCAATTTCGCTTTGCTCTTCAACCCATTTATCGTAGGCACGGTTGCTTTCGGAAATCTCACTCAGGTATCGTGAGCGGTTTGGGGGAATCACAAAGATCTTTTCAGACATCTGAGGCGTAATCTTAAAAGTAGACTTCAGGGTTCCACCGGTCTTCTCTTGAATCTTATCCATGACCTGC
>JAYVRH010000742.1:0-3101 GCA_043776495.1 Cyclobacteriaceae bacterium | reverse complement strand
ATCTTTACTTTGCCACAGATTGCACAGATTACCACTGATAAAATCATCTGTGAATATCTGTGTAATCTGTGGCTATTAAATTGACCTTGGCTATAGGGTAGATGACGAGTTAGATGGAATCAGCGCAGATTAAGTACGCGCAGATGATCGCAGATACCATCGAAATTAGATCAGCGTCAATCCGCGTGTGCCCGATCAGCGAGAATCTGCGGGAAACTAAACGACATTGGCTTGGTTATTCACTCAAGCTTCTTGCAGTCTTTATGAAATGCATTACCTTGTTCGACTAAATATTGCCGAATGACTCTTGAAAAGAAGCGCCCTGGTCTGCTTCAGGCTTTTATTCCGATTCTAATTCTCATTACCATTCTTTCCATTAATGTGGTTATCCTCGGGACTGGCGCCATTCAAGGAGCCAATCAAATCGCCCTTTTGCTGGCGGCGGCTGTCGCCGGAATAATTTCTTTCAGCCTGGGCCATAGCTGGGATGAAATAGAAACGAGCATGATAAAAAGCATCAGTTCAGCGATGGGGGCCATGCTGATTTTACTTGCGATCGGTTCCCTTTCAGGAACATGGCTGTTGAGCGGAATCGTACCTGCGATGATTTACTATGGACTTAAAGTCCTCAACCCGACTATTTTCCTGTTTGCAGCGTGCATCGTGTGTTGCATCGTCTCTCTGGCAACGGGGTCAAGTTGGTCCACTGTCGCGACGGTGGGAATTGCGCTGCTTGGAATTGGCAAAGCTTTGGACATCCATGAAGGTGTGATTGCAGGTGCCATTATCTCCGGCGCCTATTTCGGTGATAAGATGTCGCCCCTGAGCGATACCACAAACCTGGCCCCCGCCATGGCCGGTACCGATCTTTTCACCCATATAAAATACATGGTCTACACGACAGCTCCAACACTATTGATCACCCTGATTATCTTTTTTATCTGGGGGTTCACCTTGGACACGCCTGTGACAGCCACAGATTCGAGGGCTGTTTTGCTGGCCATCGAAAATAAATTCAACCTTAACCCGCTCTTATTTATCGTTCCTGCATTCGTGATATTCATGATTGTGAAAAAGGTCCCGGCGCTTCCTGCACTGCTGGTGGGCACGCTCCTGGGAGGAATCTTTGCACTGATTTTCCAGCCCCAAATAATCGATCAAATTTCTGGCATCGAGGGAAATGCTTTGGAGTCTTCCTTTGTGGCTGTGATGCAGGCCATGACGAGTACCATTCACATCGAGACTGACAACAAGATGATCTCTGATCTTCTAACGTCAAGGGGGATGAGCGGCATGCTCAATACCATCTGGTTGATTTTGTGCGCCATGATCTTCGGAGGTGTCATGGAATCAGCCGGGCTTTTGCATCGTATCGCAGAAGAAATAATCCGGTTTGCCAACAGCACGGGTTCTTTGGTTGCCAGCACAGCAGCTACGTGTATCTTTTTTAACGTCACGGCTTCTGATCAGTACATGGCGATCGCTGTCCCTGGCCGAATGTATGCCAGCACGTATCGTGAAAGAGGTTATAAACCCGAATTATTAAGTAGGACGCTAGAAGATGCGGGCACCGTCACATCTGTGCTGATTCCGTGGAATACCTGTGGTGCTACCCAGGCAAATGTTTTGGGAGTTGCAACCATGGTCTATGCACCCTACTGCTTCTTCTGTATCGTCAGCCCTTTGATGACCGTACTGCAAGCTTATCTTAACTTCAAAATACACCGCATCAGCGATGACAAAGCCGTTTAACGAAAATACCTCCATCACGAACGAAGAGATTAACCAGCTTCCGTTGGGAGCCTTTGAGGGGAAAATCGTCATCATTTCTGATTCAGGGAAACTTGCAGAGGCTTTTGAGGAAATCAGCACTCATCATTATATCGGTTTTGATACCGAGACAAAGCCGGTCTTTGTGAGGGGTCATCATAATAAGGTTGCCATCCTTCAAATTGCGCTGCCTGAAAAAGTCTTTCTCATCCGACTGATGGCGACGGGAATAACGCCGGAGATGGTCAAATTTCTGCAAAACGAAGAAATAAAGAAATCGGGTGTGGCCATTCGCGATGACATCAAAGCGCTGCAGCACCTTCATCGTTTCAAGCCGGGAGGCTTCGTTGAACTTGCACAATTATCGAAAGAGTCAGGCCTGGAAGTCGAGAGTGTGAAAAAACTAACGGCCCTGTTGCTGGGATTCCGAATTTCCAAGAGTGCTCAGACAAGCAATTGGGAAGCGGAGCAATTAAACGAAAAACAAATCAGCTACGCCGCTACCGATGCATGGGTATGCTTGAAAATCTACGAGAAACTGAAAGCCTAAATTTCGACCCTAATTCTTCTCCGGCGGAATATTAACCGCATTATTCTTCAGGGTTCTTCGTGCCAGCAAGGCGCTGATGAGCGTTAGTACTGCGCCCAATAACATGGCAGCCCCCGGAAAATAAACAGGAGCTGTTGCCATGGTGAAGAATGCGAACAAGTTGTTCATCATCAAGGGACCAATAATCGAAGTCAGACTCATCAAACTTGTGAAGCCCCCTTGTAGTTCCCCCTGCGCATTGGGTGGCACAATTCCAGACATGATCCCCTGTAAAGCAGGGCCCGCTATGCCTCCCAAACAATAGACAATCGTAAACGCATACATCATCCAGCTTTGTGTTGCAAAGGCGTATAAGAGAAAGCCCAAGGCATATAGACCAAGGCCAAGGTAAACACTGCGCTGCTGACCCAGCTTAGGTATTATTTTCCGGATCAGAAGTCCCTGGACTATCGCAAACATGAATCCCACAACCGCCAGTGATACCCCAATGTAGCCAGGAGTCCACTTAAATTTTTCGATGGTGTAATAGGCCCAATTGCTTTGAATAGCATGGGCGGAGAGGTAAACCAATGTCATAACGATCAGCAGACCCGCGATGACAGGATATTTCCATAAGCTCACCAGCGTACCAATTGGATTCGCCCGCTTCCATTCAAATCGTCTCCTGTTTTCTGGTTTAAGAGACTCTGGTAGTATGAAATATCCATACAACCAGTTTATAAATGTGAGTACGGCAGCGGCTATGAACGGAACACGTGGCCCTAAGTCACCCAACAATCCG
>JAYVRH010000741.1:0-3111 GCA_043776495.1 Cyclobacteriaceae bacterium | reverse complement strand
TGAAAGATCATTCGATCGTACCGAAAGCAGAGCGCATAAGATGGTTTGGCATCGACCGATCCAACAAGCAAAAAGGGAATTGGGAAAATGATATCTGGGAAGTGGGATATAAATACCAGATGACAGACATCAGTGCGGCGATGGGCCTTGCCGGCTTACATGAGTTTGATCAGACACTGGCGCACCGTCAAAAGTTATTTCAGGCTTACAGGAAAGGATTGGCAGGTTTTGCCGGCATCACCTTGCTCGGAGCCAATGCGACTGACCGTACCCATGCCGCCTGGTTATGTACCGCGCTGGTAGACAAACGAATCGATTTCATGAATAAACTGCGTTCACGAAAAATTGAATCGGGACAAGTGCACTATCGCAATGACCGCTATACAGTACTCGGTGGTAGACGAGATGACCTTCCCTACATGGATTCGATTGAAGAGAAATATATTGTCCTTCCATTGCATCTGCACATGAACGAAAAAGATGTGGAATACATCTGTCAGGTGATCAGAAGTGGTTGGTGAAAATGAGTGGTGTCTTAAGAAAGACCAATGATTCTTTTCAATTTGTCGCGCAGGAGCCGGATTCTAAATTCTAAAGTTAAGGCAGGATCTTTTGAGGCACCTTCAAAATCCGCTCCCATTTTCAAGTAATATTTATAGAACGTGGATATTGACATCCCCCACTTTTTCAGGAATTGTCCGTTAGCATCATTTCGAATAATACGTGCCGTAGTCCGGGAGCCGAAGTGATATACCCTTGACCGGCTCACTCCTTTGAAATAGCGCACACCCACAGTCCAAAGCTTCATCATCATATCAGGGTCGGACCCCATTCCAGGAGAAAATTCTATACTTAGCCCGCCAATTTGGTTCCAAACTGAACGCGGCAGCACCAACGGATACCAATTGCTTCCGGTCCAATCATGAAATGGTATTTTTTCAAAACCTGCAAGAAATCTTTGTTCTTCAAAATCCTGAGCCGTCTTCCCGAAATTATATGGCGCGAGGGCACAAGTATTTCGAGACCGCGTATGTTCGATCATCGTTCCTGAAATGCAGAGAGTGGAGTCGCCTGCTTTTTGTATTTCTTCTTGCAAAGCGTTGTCCCACCCGGGAGCGAAATAAAAATCGTCATCTGATAACACAATATAATCGGACACTGCCAGGGTGGCGGGAGCATTGAAACCATAACACACGCCTTCGTTCTGTTTTGAGTGCGAGTAGTCGAGGCGTTGTTCCTGTACCCATGCAAGGGAGCCATCATTTCCTTCATTAATGTGAACGATGATCTGATGATAATAGGCAGAATTCTTTCGAATGCTTTCGACGCAACATTTCAGATAAGCCAGGTTGTTCCACGAAGGAATGACGATTGAAAATACAGGCTTTTCTGAATTGTGAATAGGATGAAAAGTTATCCGCTCTGTCATGATTTTGATCGTATCAATTGTTGATAGCCCCGGTTCACCAAATATATTCCTGACACCGTAATCAATATTGCAAATGCAATTTTAATATTTAGTTTTTCTGATAACACAAGCCAGCCCAGAAACATGGCCACCAGGGGATTTATGTAGGAATACATGGAGGCAATTGTCAAAGGAAGCTGCGTCAGGGCATAAGAGTACATCGCCTGGGCGGCCACAGAACCGATCAGAATAAGATAGGTAATCGAATAGAGCATCGTCGGTGACCATGTGGTGACTGTATAATCGTCAAACATCAGGCTTAGGGGCAAACAAAACAATCCCCCGAAAAACATCTGCATCCCCGCATTCAGAAATGGATTGATGGTTTCATTGGATTTCTTCAAAAGAAAACTGGCACATGCCCATGAAAAGGTTGCGATAAAAATGAGCACGATCGAGGCAGTATAATTTTGATTCGAAAAATCGGCAAGATGTTCGCTGAATACCATCGTAATTCCACCCATCCCAGCCAGCACCCCAAAGATGATGGTCGCATTTGGAAGTTCGGCGCGATTGATGGTAAGATTTAGCAGAATCACAATCACCGGCATTGCCGAGCAAATAATGGCAGATACGCTGCTGGGCACATAATGGACTGCAAAGGAAATTAATCCGTTGCCCAAGGTGATCAACAGGAAACCACCCATCATTTGCTTCAGTATCTGAACACCATTGGGCCATTTGGCACCTATTACCATAATCATAAAGGCCGTCAGCAAACCTCCGGCAATAGTTTGACGAAGGAAGGCAAACAAGAATGGCGGGAATTCACTCACCCCGATCTTTAACACGAGGAAAGTAGAACCCCAGATGAGGCATATGCCGGCAAGGCATAGATAAGCGATAAGAATGTTTTTTTTGATGGTCGTAATTTAAGGCGGCAAAGTAAAGGGTTTTGCTTGGCGGATTTCTCACAGTTCGTTTTTAGTTTTTTAAAATCTAATAGGAGTTATTAGTCGCTTCCCTTACTTCTTTCCAACCTGCTTGCGATATTCGAAGATTTTCTTGGCCACAAAGACACGAAGGCACCAGGAATTTATTCCGCATTAACTTTGTGACCTCGTGTCTTAGTGGCAAAAATAACTTGAATCAACATGAAAAAATTTGCGATCGTAGGAGGGGGTATTGGAGGCTTGACACTGGCCATTGCCATGCAACTGAAGGGAATGGAGGTGAAAGTATTTGAAGCGGCCCCTCAGTTCAAACCTCTTGGCGCAGGAATTGCTTTGGCTGCCAATGCGATGAAGGCGTTTGAAGAAATTGGGATCGCTAAGGAAGTGATAAAGGCTGGCAGGAAAATTAAACGAATGTACGGTAAGGATGATCGGGGCAAGGTGATCAGCTTTACCGATGCGATCCAATTGACCGAGCAATATGGTGTCGTGAATAATTTCACAATCCATCGTGCCGATCTGCATGAAGTACTTGCAAAACTTTTAAAGGCCGACACCCTGGCATTTGGTAAGGCCTGTGTTGACTTTGAACAAAATCAAAATGGTATCGATATTAAGTTCAGTGATGGAAGTACTGCGTCTGCAGATTATCTTGTTGCCTGTGATGGAATCCATTCACCCATTCGAAAGAAACTATTGCCAACAAGTTTGCCGCGCTATGCAGGATATACTTGCTGGCGTGCCGTAGTG
>JAYVRH010000740.1:0-10618 GCA_043776495.1 Cyclobacteriaceae bacterium | reverse complement strand
CCGGGCTCCGTATGATAAGATCATCGTTACAGCAGGTGCGCCCGTTGTACCGGAAGCGCTTATTAACCAACTGGCAGAGAACGGCATTCTGGTGGTGCCGGTGGGTGATCGTGAAAAACAAAAGATGGTGAAGCTCACGAAAAGGAATGGCAAGCTTTTCAAAGAGGAGTTTGACTTCTTTTCCTTCGTGCCGTTATTGGGTGAACAAGGTTGGAAATCTCAATCCTGAAACCATCATCCAATTCGTCAATCAATTATTTTCTAACAAAAATCTCTTCAGTTCATTGAAGTCATTCTTGATTTTAATTGATTTCTTTTCCTTCAACATGAAGTCCAGCAATTGATCCGGCATTATGATCGGCCTGCCAATGGACTTCTCGACCGACTCTTTAAATTTTGCCGGATGGGCTGTCTCAAGAAAAATTCCGATTGAAGAGTGATTGCTGTCTAAGTGTTTTTTTAATCCCAGGTAACCCACTGCTCCGTGAGGATCAAGTATATATCCAAATCTTCTGAATACATCCTGAATTGCATAGACAGTTTCTACATCCGTATATGAATATCCTAAAACATCTTTCGCCATTGTCAATTGCGAATGATCGTAAAGGTCCAACATCCTGGCGAAGTTGCTTGGATTGCCGACGTCCATCGCATTGCTGATGGTAGATTGAGATGCTTTTGGATTGAAGGCACCCGTCTGCAAATAGAGGGGTACTACGTCGTTCACATTGGTAGCCACCACAAATTTATCCACAGGCAACCCCATCTTCTTTGCCATCAACCCCGCAGTGAGGTTTCCAAAATTTCCACTGGGCACTGAAATGACCACAGGTTGATTGTGGTTTTGCGGCAATTGCTGAAAAGCCCTGAAGTAATAAAACATCTGCGGCAAGAGTCGCGCAATATTAATCGAATTGGCCGATGTTAGAATCCGTTTATTTTTTATTTCATCATCACCAAATGATTGCTTCACCATGCGCTGACAATCATCAAAAGTTCCATCCACTTCGAGTGCCTTCACATTTCCACCCAATGTGGTGAATTGCTTTTCCTGGGATTCGGTCACTTTACCTGAAGGATACAGCACCACTACTTTTGTCCCAGATAAGTTGAAAAAACCATGAGCTACTGCACTTCCTGTATCGCCTGACGTCGCCACAATGATTGTAATTTCTTGCTGCCGCTTCTTGGCAAAGTGCCCCACCGTTGCCGCTAAGAATCGTGCTCCAAAATCCTTAAAGGCCAAAGTTGGTCCGTGAAATAATTCCAACGAAAAAATATTCTCGTCGATTCTCACCAAAGGTGCATCGAACACCAGAGTATGCTCAATTATCTTGTGAAGGACGTCGGTTGGCAGAGCGCCTTGCAAAAAATGTGCTGCGACCTCAAAAGAAATCTCTTTGAAATTTCTTTTGGAAAACTCTTTCCAAAACGCTTCAGGGAGCACCTCAATTTTTTCCGGCATAAAGAGTCCTCCATCGGGGGCCAGCCCCTGGCGCACAGCCTCTTCAAAGCTGACGCGAAGGTTCTTATTATTGGTACTGTAAAAGTTCATCACGCTACCCTTGCCCCTTCCTGATTGACCGTTGAAACATACACATCACTGGGAAGATTCACACCCTTAAAGTGCTTGCGAACCACCTCGCCTGCTTTTTCTGCAATCTCAAAACTTGTGCTTAGCGCGAATACCGTTGGACCAGACCCTGATATTCCAAATCCCAAAGAGCCTGCCTCTTTTACCATTCCCCTTATCTGTTCAAAGCCTGGAATAAATACCGAACGGATTGGCTCTGCGATTACATCTTTGAGAGACCTGGATATGAGCGCATAATCATGTTGTGTCAGTCCGATCATCAATGCAGCAATGTTACCACTTTGAATGACTGCATCCTTTAATGCAATTGATCCCCGTAGCACTTTCCTTGAATCTTCCGTCTTTAATTCAATGTGTGGATGAATCAGTGTACAGAACAAATCAGGAGGTGATGGTATTTTGACCACGTCCATGGTCGCATAGTCTCTGATCAAGACAAAACCGCCCAGCAAAGAAGGAGCTGCATTATCTGCATGGGCTGAACCGCAGGCTACACGCTCAGCCTCCATCGCATGGACGATCAACTCTTTTCGTGAAAGCGGTTCATCCAGCAGGTAATTGATGCCCACCAGTGCAGCCACTGCACTCGCGGCGCTGGAGCCCATCCCACTGCCCAAAGGAAGTTTCTTAATTAACTCTATCCCCACTCCTTGTGAACTGCCGAGGTGTTTTAGATACGAGTTTATGGCTACGCTGGCAGTGTTCTTTTGTGGGTCAAGCGGCAACCTTCCTCCATCGCCAACGATGCTATGAATGATGACACCCGGCTGATTCCGGAGCGTGAGAATGACCTCATCTGCTGGCGCGTTCACTGCAAACCCGAGTACGTCAAAACCACAGCAAACATTCGCCACCGTAGCAGGTGCATAAGCTTTGATTGTCTTCATCGTACTGCGTAGTTACCGATTCGAATCACATCTGCAAACACACCTGCCGCAGTAACGGCAGCCCCGGCACCCGGACCCCTGATGACCATCGGCCTGTCGTGATATCGCTCGGTTGTGAGCAATATAATATTATCACTCCCTTTGAGTGAGTAGAAAGGATGGTCTGAACCTACGCTTGCCAATGAGAGTATTGCCTTACCATCCACCAACACCGCCATGTAGCGTAGCTTCTCATTTCTCTTTTCTGCCTGAACGCGTTTCTTTTCAAAATCAGGATCATGTGCCGAGAGCCTTTCAAAAAACTCCTCCACCGAGGAAGCCTCGAGGCAATCCTTCGGAGCAAGTCCCTTGACTTCAATGTCAGAAAGTTCTAAATCAATTCCTGCTTCACGCCCAAGGATGAGCACTTTTCTAGCCACATCCATCCCATTAAGATCATCGCGCGGGTCTGGTTCGGTGTACCCGAGGTCTTTCGCCTCCCGCACGATCTGGCTGAAATTCTTTTCCCCATTGAAGGAGCTGAAGATAAAGTTCAACGTACCGCTCAATACAGCTTCAATACGAATGACTTTATCTCCGCTTAGTATCAAATCATTCAATGTATTGATGACTGGAAGGCCGGCACCTACATTGGTTTCATAAAGAAAACGGGTTCCCCTTTTAAATGATATGTTTTTCAAATTATGGTAACGCTTAAGAGGACCGGAATTGGCTTTCTTATTTGGTGTCACAATAGAAATGTTGGCATCGAGGATTGCTTCATATTGCCCGGTAACTTCCTCGCTTGATGTGCAATCCACAAAAATGCTGTTGGATAAATTCATTTTTTGCATTTTTTCGGCAAATACATTGAGGTCCATTTTTTCTCCGGATGCTTTCATGGTATCCACACAAGTGAGCACATCCAATCCATTTTCACCAAAAAACATCTTCTTGCTATTCGCAACAGCAACCACATTCACTTCCAACAGGTTTTGGCGTGAAAGCTGATCATACTGTGTATGGATCATTTTCAACAGTTCTTTACCGATTAATCCTGTGCCTACCAGAAATAGATTCACGACCCTCTTGTCAGACAAGAAGAATGCCTCATGCAATACATTTAACGTCTTGGCAACGTCCGATTCACGAATCACCGCTGAAATATTTAGCTCTGATGAACCCTGTGCGATGGCATAAACATTGACTCCGCTTTTACCCAGAGCATGAAACATCCTTCCACTGGTTCCAGGATTGTGCCTCATGTTTTCACCCACAATCGCCACGATGGCAAGGCTATTGTCAACGGCTACGTTATCCATCTCATTGCTTTTAATTTCGTACATAAATTCTTTTTCGATGGCAGATTTTGCGCGGATCGCTGAAGAATTATCTACTGCAAAGCATATGGAATGTTCGGAGGACGCCTGGCTGATAAGAATCACATTAACGTTTTCTTTTGCCAGCGCAGCAAACAACCGCATCGAAACACCGACAACTCCTTGCAGGCCGGTGCCTTGCACACTGAGCAAACTCATACTGCTCATGGATGAAATGCCTTTGATGATAAGGTCTTTCCCATTTCCGAAAGCCCTTATGATCGTTCCCGGAAAAGAAGGGTTAAATGTATTCTTGACCCAGATTGGAATGTTGTTACGCATGGCTGGCTGCATGGTGGCTGGAAAAATTACCTTCGCTCCAAAGTGCGAAAGTTCCATGGCTTCCTGATAGGTCATTTCTTTTACAGTGAATGCTTTCTTCACTTTGCGTGGATCTGCAGTCATCATCCCATCAACGTCCGTCCATATTTCAAGAGCGGTCGCACGAAGTGCTCCAGCCAGGATGGCGGCAGTGTAATCTGATCCACTTCTGCCCAGCGTGGTTGTTTCGCCGCTTTGGGAAGTAGCAATAAAACCTGTCACCGCTTGTAGCTTATGATGGCTTGCGAAGTGTTCCTCAATCAACTTATTGGTGACCTCGAAGTCAACTTTGGCGTGACCGAAGTTGTTATCCGTCTTAATAATTTCCCGGGCATCCAGGTATTCACAGGGTATATTTTCATTGTTAAAAGCTTCACTTATGATAAACGTCGACAACCGCTCGCCAAAGCTCATGACGAAATCAAGCATACGGGGTGTTCGCTCCTTCACCAGATAGATTCCATGTATCACGTCTTCCAGCTCGTTGATCAGGGTTTTCACACTGGCGAGAAAACCACTTTGGCGTTGTATTTCAATCAAAAACCGGACTGCATCGAGATGACGCTCTTCCAATTGTTTGAGTGTCGTCTTGTAGCAATCATCGCCACGCAGTGCCTCTTCGCTTAATCGGATCAGCTCATCCGTAACTCCGCCAAAGGCGGAGAAGACCAGGACCACTTGATCCAATGGATAGGAACGAACAATTCCAATGACCAATTTAATTCTCTCTGGAGTGGCCACTGAAGACCCTCCGAATTTTAAGACTTTCATACTGCACAAAATTTGAATGATACCTGGGTTTTGTCAGGCTTCTTTAATAAAAATAAAATAGATGGGGTAAAGGAATATGATGGGAGCTACCCCGTAATGGAGGTGGTGGTAGTGGTCAAAAAATGTGTTGTCGCAATTTGCATAACCCTTAGAGGCAGCAAATACGCACAGTAGACAATGCTTTGCAACTTATTTTCATGAAATTTACCAAAATTACGAGCTTACTGACAATTAATAGGATGAAAGCCGCTGAGAAGCTATTTGGCTCAAAGAACATGAAGATTCTGAAATTTGGAATGGCAAGGCATTTTGCTGTTTACTCGGCGAGAGAATGAACTTTAGGCTTCATCTTAAATTCAAATCAACCTAAATCGATGACCCGCAAAAAGAAAACACCCAAAGAATCGTTTGTGAGCATGACCGAACTTGTACTCCCAAACGATACGAACACGCTCAACAATCTCATGGGCGGTCGACTCATGAGCTGGATGGATGTGGTGTCTGCGATCGCAGGCCAAAAACATTGCAATAGCATTGTTGTCACCGCCTCCGTTGACAATATTTCCTTTCGGAGTCCTATTCAGTTAGGCAACGTGGTTACGCTCAAAGCAAGAGTTACACGGGCCTTCAATTCATCAGTTGAAATCAGAATCGATGTGGATGCCGAAAATATTCCGGAAGGAAAAAAAATGGCAAGTAATTCAGCCTACTTTACTTTTGTGGCTGTCGATAAAAATGGAAACCCGGTGGAGGTACCGGAAGTTGAGCCGGAGACAGCGGAAGAGAAGGAACTGTATGAAGGCGCTTTGCGAAGAAGGCAACTTCGCCTTATCCTGTCGGGCAGAATGAAGCCCAATGAAGCCAATGAATTAAGATCTCTCTTCGACATCAAGGATGAATAGCTTTCAATTAAATTGATTTACTGAACTAAGTAGAAACTTTCCATGACAGATCCTGCATTAATAAATATTTACTTTGAAGAAATTTATCAGGTCCTTCCAAAGACTACCATCATGATTTCGACTCCCTGGAGCGAAGTGAAGGATGACCAGCGATTGCTTTTATCTAATATCCTATTGGCCGTCAAACTTTCATTGGACTCCGTGAGAATCATTCATCAATCGCAATTTGACCTGATGTCTCTTGAAGAAAAGCCCTCCAGAATGATTGCCTTCCTAGCACCACCAAAGGGGCTTGCGCTATATGAAGTGATACATACGGGCGAGACGTCTGTCGTCTTCTCTGAGCCCCTTGAGAATCTAAACTTGGACGATGGCGCGAAACGTAAACTCTGGAGCTCGCTAAAGGCTTTATTTCCTGCTTAAAAGCCTTTTTGGTAATATTTTGGCTTATTCTATCTTTGCGGGACTTTTTAGATACCTGTTTACTATCAAGCCATTTCATTAATAATCCTGACCATTAAATCTGTATGCGAAACCTCATTTATTATTTACCACTTTTTGGAGTACTCGGCCTTCTCTATGTTGCCTGGAAGAGCGCCTGGGTTAGTCGACAAGACCCTGGCACTGACAAGATGAAAAAAATTGCAGGTCACATCGCAGACGGGGCAATGGCCTTTCTTAAAGCTGAATACAAAGTTCTTTTGGTTTTCATTCTCTGTGTCGCCGCACTTTTAGCGTTGACTGCAAACAAAGATTCACATCCAATTGTAGGGCTTTCATTCATATTGGGTGCAGGTTGCTCCATCCTCGCCGGGTTCATCGGGATGAAAGTGGCCACTAAAGCAAATGTGAGAACAGCGAATGCCGCAAGGACAAGTTTAGGCAAGGCTCTTGAAGTTGCGTTTGCAGGCGGTTCCGTTATGGGAATGGGTGTTGTAGGACTTGGAATCATTGGACTAAGTGTTCTTTTCATTATTTACAGTAATTGGTTCGGTGTGGATAATGCAGCATCACTGATGAAAGTAATAACTGTGCTGACAGGATTTTCGTTTGGCGCTTCATCCATCGCGCTCTTCGCTCGTGTGGGTGGTGGAATTTATACTAAAGCCGCTGATGTGGGCGGAGACCTGGTTGGAAAAATCGAAGCCGGAATTCCTGAAGACCATCCATTGAACCCTGCCACCATTGCGGACAACGTGGGAGACAATGTGGGCGATGTGGCAGGCATGGGAGCTGACCTCTTTGAAAGTTATGTTGGCGCCATTGTGGGAACCATGGTGCTGGGCGCGGTTTTTATGGGACCTGGATTAACAGATAATTTTAATGGACTTTCTCCTGTTTTAGTTCCATTGGTGTTGTCAGGAGCGGGAATCATTATGTCGATCATTGGAACTTTTTTTGTAAAAGTAAAGGAAGGTGGAAATCCGCAGGCCGCGCTTAATGCCGGGAACTTTGTCTCGTCGATTCTAACGGTGATTGCAAGCTGGTTTATTATTAAATGGATGCTTCCTCCAAGCTGGACATATGTGGATATGTTGTATGGAGGCAAAGAAGTTACCTATACGGCGAATGGCGTATTTTGGGCGACCATTATCGGTTTAGTAGTAGGAGTGTTAATCGGACTCGTCACGGAATATTACACTGCCGGAGGAAAACCTCCAGTGATGAGTATTGTAAGACAATCACAAACGGGTGCTGCAACAAACATCATTGCAGGACTTAGCGTCGGAATGATTTCAACTGCTATTCCCATTCTACTTGTGGCTGCGGGAATATGGGGTTCATTTTATTTTGCAGGCCTGTATGGAGTTGCCATTGCAGCTGTGGGAATGTTATCAAATTTAGGAATTCAATTGGCCGTAGATGCATATGGCCCCATTGCGGATAACTCAGGGGGAATAGCAGAGATGAGCCGCCTTCCCAAAGAAGTAAGGGGAAGAACAGACAAATTAGACGCTGTTGGAAATACAACCGCTGCTATAGGAAAAGGTTTTGCAATCGCCTCTGCCGCCCTTACAGCTCTTGCTCTTTTTGCTGCATTTATGCAACAAACACATTTGAAAGTGATCGACATTGCTAAGGCAGAAGTTATTTCAGCCTTATTTGTAGGAGGAATGCTTCCTTTTGTTTTTTGTTCATTGGCAATGGGTGCTGTGGGTCGGGCAGCCATGGCCATGATACGAGAGGTAAGACGGCAATTCTCAGACATTCCTGAATTGAAGGCGGCACTGGAAGTAATGAAACGCAATCCTGGAAAAAATGAGGATGAGTTTAACGAAGCCGACAGAAAAATTTTTGACGATGCCGAAGGTAAAGCTGAATACGCAAAATGCGTTGACATATCCACCAAAGCAGCCATTCGAGAGATGATTTTACCTGGGTTACTAGCGGTTCTTGTTCCTGTTATTGTTGGACTTGCCCTTGGGCCCGAACCTTTGGGTGGAATGCTTGCAGGCGTCACGGTATCGGGTGTTCTTCTGGCCATATTTATGGCGAACGCCGGAGGTGCATGGGATAATGCAAAAAAAGCCTTTGAAGAAGGTGTGGAAATTAACGGACAGATGTATTACAAAGGATCTGATCCACACAAAGCCGCTGTAGTAGGTGATACAGTGGGTGATCCATTCAAAGATACTTCAGGTCCCTCCCTGAACATCCTCATCAAGCTGATGTCAATCGTGGCCTTGATTATTGCTCCCATTTTAGTTTCTGATGATGCTACCTCCACAAAGAAGGAAAAGCCTAAATTGACAATTGAAGTGGTGAGCAACCTTGCAACCGTGCCAACCTCCCCTTTGCCTGCAACACCTGTGAAATAGATTAAATTAATGTTTATAATGGAAGAGTCCCGAATTTCCGTGACTCTTTTTTTATTACTTTCGAAAGTCAAAAGCAATGAGATTTTACCTATTGTTGGCATTTATTCTCACTGGAACTTGGGTTTCAGCTCAGGCTGTCCAGGGCAAGTGGAAAACAATTGATGACAATACTGGAGAACCCCGTTCGATTGTTGAAATCATTGACATTGAAGGAAAGGTTTATGGCAAGATCATAAAGCTCTTCCGCAAAGTGACAGAGGACCCAGACCCCATATGCGATAAATGCGACCCGTCTGACCCACGCTTTAATAAAAAAGTGATTGGGATGGAGATCATCCGAAACATGGCTCCAAATGGGTCTGAGTATTCTGGAGGGGATATCCTGGATCCTGAAAACGGCAAGGTGTACCGCTCAAAGATTTGGGTAGAGGGAAAAGACTTGAAAGTAAGGGGTTACTGGGGGCCTTTCTATCGTACTCAGACATGGCTGAGGGCTGATTAGAAAGCCAGTTAACTGAAAAAAAGCGAGATTTATCTGGTCTATCATACACTCAACGTAAAATAAGGTTACCAACTGTGGCATTTCGGGTATTCAAGTCAGGTCTGGAAATGAATGAAAAGGACCTCTTCGAGAGGATCCAGAAAGGTGACGAGAAGGCCTTGGAGTTCATTTATAAGAAGTATTACAGGATGATGACCAAGTTGGTCATTACCAACAGTGGCACGGAAGAGGAAGCAAGGGACGTCTATCAGGATGCCTTGGTCGTCTTCTGGCAGAAGGCCAGGTCTGGGAAGTTGGTTCTTACCTCTAAAATGAGCACTTACATCTACAGTGTTTGTCAGAATTTGTGGAGGAAGGAACTTGATAGGAAAAAGAGGCTCTCGAGTGAGGAAAAAGACCTGTCCGAGTCAATGGACATGGACGGACCCGAGCGTGAGAAGATCATCGCCAGTTGCCTGGATCAATTAGGTGAAACTTGCCGCAAGGTTTTGATGTATTACTACTTTGATGAGATGTCGATGCAGGAAATAGCCGATAAATTGGGTTTTGCCAACACCGACACCGCCAAGACAAAAAAATATAAGTGTAAACAAAAGCTCGACGAATTGGTAAAATCCCAATATACCGAGCGGGACTTTTTAGACTAAGACAATGAGTAATTTTGAATTAATTGATGACTACCTCTCCAACCGGCTCAATGAGCAGGACCGGACAGCATTCGAACATCAGATGCAGGGAGACCCCGCCTTAAAAGAAGATGTGGAATTTCAGCACCAAGTGGTGGAAGGAGTGCGACAGGCACGGGCAATCGAATTAAAGAATCTTTTGAATAACGTACCGGTGAGTGGAATTTCGTGGAGCGGAGGAAAGACAGCAGCCTCAGTCATAACTGCAGGCTTGGTGGCGGTATCACTTTACATCTACTTCAATGAAGACATTCAAACTGTGACCCCGAGCGAATCGGTGCAGCAGGAAATCTCAACACCTTCGGCTGGTAATGTGGTGGAGCCTGCTATCGCACCAGTGCCCGAGCCAAATTTGAATGAGAGTACTTCTGCCAGCGCTGAACAGCTTAAGGAAAAGCCAGAAGTTCTGAAAGAAAACAAAGCCTCAACACCAGTGAGGAAGCCGGATATTCAGGTTGTGGATCCATCATCGGAACTGACAGAATCAAAGCCAGAAGCCACTGCCAATGTTGTACATGGTCGGTCTGAGATTTCTGCTTCCAAGATGGAAGTGATGACGGGTCTGTCTGATAAAAAGCACAACTTCCACTATCAGTTTTCGCAAGGCAAGCTGTTGCTCTATGGACCTTTTGATAAGAGTCTGTATGAAATTCTGGAAATTCATGGCGAGGGCCATGCAGTCTTCCTTTTCTACAAAGAAAATTACTATTTGCTCGACGAGCGACAAGAAGAGATCACAGAACTAAAATACATCCGGGACACGGAGCTCATTAAGAAG
>JAYVRH010000739.1:0-3120 GCA_043776495.1 Cyclobacteriaceae bacterium | reverse complement strand
TCCGCCATTTTCATCGAAAGTTTAGCAGGCCTTGAACCACCTCCCGTATGCGTGTACATCAGATCAGTGTTGTTAAACCAAAAGCAAATGTCAAGGTTGTGAAAGGAACGCATCCGATTGTCAAACAA
This sequence comes from Cyclobacteriaceae bacterium, assembly GCA_043776495.1. Classification (GTDB taxonomy): domain Bacteria; phylum Bacteroidota; class Bacteroidia; order Cytophagales; family Cyclobacteriaceae; genus ELB16-189. Next base: position 2,992 of record JAYVRH010000739.1, on the reverse strand, counting down.
GGGCGGTTGCCATCCAAACCAGGCGAGATAAACCGCGGCATTTTGCTTGGACTTTGTGTCGGCAAGTGTGATGGCGTTTTGCCGGTGGTTGCTAATCACCATCGACCAAATTTCAATTGGCTTTTTATCCGGAAAAGATTTAGCATAAGCTTCCACAATCTTATCCGTTTTGTCGCCAAATCTTTCCTTCACTTTTTCTTTTACCTCAGCCAGTTGAATTTTTTCCAAATCAGCATTTGTGCGACTGAGAGAAATTTCATTAAACAAGGAGCAAATGATCATCGGAATTTCGGAAACAGTCGGTGCAGCAGCAGGGCTATAAGGATGTTGCGGAAGAAAAGTGCCATCCACCACCGGCCTGAAACCTCCAGCACCCAAGCCGCCCGGTAGTTTCATCTCTTCCCTCATTTTAAGATTTGCTTTTGTTGCCATGGCATTGTATTCCTGCCATGGCATTTTCTGAAGCTTATCCATATCAGAAAGCGTCAGCCCTGCTTCCTTCAACACGTACTCTCCCAACTTTTCACTCAGGTCTTTTTCTTCGGCCTTGATGGATGCCCCACTCAACACCACTGCTTTGTGAAATAATCCTTTAGCTGCCGGCATTGCCGTAAGCACACATACTTTCGCTCCACCAGCGGATTGACCAAGGATGGTAACGTTGCCTGGATCGCCACCAAAATTGGAAATGTTATCTCTTACCCATTCGAGTGCAGCAACAATATCAAGCATGCCTACATTTCCAGATGCCGCAAATTTGCTTCCTGCCATAGCAAAGTTGGCATAACCCAAGGAACCTAATCTGTGATTAAGCGAGCAGAAGACAACATTGCCACGTCTGCTAAAATTCTCACCATGATAGCCATCTTGTTCGATTGCATTTCCATTGGCATATCCACCACCGTGCAACCAAACCATCACAGGTCTTTTCTTGCCATCTGCAATGCCGGGTGTCCAGACATTTAATCGCAAACAATCCTCGCTTTCGTCATCAAAATTCAAATGGTCGACAAAAGAAGCGTATTTATTTTCATAGCGTTTGTTCGTACCCTGTGGTGCGGTGTTGCCCCACCATACTGCTGGGTAAACATCTGTCCAGGCTTTTGGTTTTTGTGGTGGCATAAAGCGGTTCTCGCCAGAGGTATCCGCTCCATAAGGAATTCCCAGAAACGTGTTTATGCCGCGCATGATAAAGCCTTTTACTTTTCCAATAGAAGTATTAGCATTTGCAATATTGTCGCCAATCTGCAGTAGTTGATCGTTCCCTTTGTCTTGCAGATCTTCTACGTCTTTAGCGGAAGCGAATGCAGTTGGGGCCAGACCCAATGCGGCCGTGCCCACTCCGATTTTTTGAATGAAACTTCTGCGATTTGATTTCATACTATTTTGTTTATAATAAGTCGAGAGAATCTTTTTATAGGAATATTTTTCTGATTTATAGAATTAAATAGTATCCATTACCCGGGGCACCATACTTTGATGAGCCTCGGCAAATTTTACTTCTTGTTTTCCGGAGATACGTCTGGCATGATTTCCCCTGCGGCTCGCCAACTCTGTATAATAATCTTTGAGATAATTCTGCGCACCCATACAACTCATGGCGTTGATTTTTTTATCCATCACAGCAGTAATGTCAATAAATGTATCGGGGACAAAAGATGATAACTCCGGTTGATGAGGTTCGAATGAATACCACTCCGGTGGAACAATATTTTTGAATGCGCTTGCCACGCCAGCACCGGCTGCCAGAAGTCGCGCCCGTTGAACGACTTGAAAAGCCAATGGATGATCGGGATTGAATGGATCCTTTTCGGAGTGTGTTAAAATAACTTGCGGTTCAAAATCGCGAATGACTTCCGTTAGCTGACTGGTTCTTTCATCGGTAACAATCATTGGGTAATCGCCCCAATCAAAACATCTGAACTCGGCACCCACAATAGTTGCAGCTTGCATCGCCTGTTCATGCCTGATTTTTTTTACATCTTCTTCAGTGCGGTTAGGATTTTCTTTCCACAGCTCCCCGGACTCACCCCGCTCACCATACGAAAGAGCAATGACCAACGCTTTTCCTCCGCCTTCAACACACTTTGCAATGGTGCCTGCTGATCGCCATACAAAATCAGCTGAGTGTGCACCAACTACGAGGATCTTCTTCTGCATATCTGTTAAATTACTTTGTTATTGAAATGTTATGTCAAGTTACATCATTCGCAGTCTTCCGGAAAGGGAGTGCCCCTTGTATGAAAGCTACTCACGGTTTGCAAACCCCAGGCCTGACCTTTCATTCTTTCTTCTTTCGTCCACACGATAGTTTCATAATCAGGATCGAGAATCAGCCTTGCATTTGCATGCGCTACTTCAATGCGGTTCCCTCCCGGTTCATATAGATATAAAAAGAAAGTCTGTTGAATAGCATGTTTGTGCGGCCCGGTTTCTATAAAGATCCCATTCTCCAGAGCAATGTCAGCTGCCAGCAAAACTTCTTCACGACTATTGGCGGCAAACGTCACATGATGAAATCGCCCTCGCAAACCCGTATGATCGGCTGTCACTGCCAGATCATACGATTTTGAATTTACAGAGAACCAAATACCTTTTGGCCCTTCATCCGTATGGATCATTTCTGTTAGTCGTCCTCCCAGCACGTTCAATTGAAAATCGAGAAACGCTTGAACATCCTTGGCTAATAAATTAAGATGATCAATTCGCCTTACGTTCATTCCCCTGCCAGGAAACTTGCTGATTGTATTCTTCAATGCCGATTTTTGAGATTCGTCTGCTTTAAACTTTTCCGTCTCAAAATAGATTTCCACCGAATGCCCATCAGGCGTTTTAAACAAATAGGCAGGGCCATGACCCAGGTCGCCTTCGTTCCAACCTATGCCAAAGCCTGATTGTTTAATGGCCTCCACTCTTCTTTCTAATGCCTGCTGACTTCGCGCACGCCAAGCAAAATGACCCATGCCAGCATGTTTATGCGCTGTTAATTTTA
>JAYVRH010000738.1:0-3123 GCA_043776495.1 Cyclobacteriaceae bacterium | reverse complement strand
GGGGTCGACTGGAAATGGTTGCATATCGGTTTTATTAACGTTCAATCCCTTCGGGATTGGTGAGTCACTGCTTACTGACTCACAAGGAGTCAAACGTTTATCGAGTGTCGCCTTAAAATAAATTTACGACCCTAGCAGGGTCGAACATTAGAGTGTAGATCGGATCAGGTTTCCATAATTATGTCAAAATAAAAGCAATCAATCAATCAACATCAATGTCATGTCGCATCGTGAAAAATAATTCCCAATGCATGGCGTGTCCCTGAAGTGAGTGGACTTATACCATGCTTCATTTTTGCTCGATAGTAACCCCGTGTACCCTTTACAGGGCGGAAGTTAGTAGTAAAGATTAAGGCGTCTCCCTGCATTGGCTTTATCACCCTTGCCCGTGACTGCGCCCGGGGCAGTTGCTCGACCAGAACAAACTCTCCTCCTTCAAACTCTTTTCCTGATTCACTCAACACAAACACTACCTGAAATGGAAAATAGACCTCACCATACAAATCCTGGTGCAAAGTATTGAAGCCTCCTGTTTCGTAGCGCAGCATCAGGGGCGTTGGCCGGCGCTGTCCTTTTTCTGCACATTGACGGATCAGCCCTTCGTGTTGTAATGGATAGGCAATTTCTATCGTAAGACTTTTCATCCATTCATTGGCCAGGAAAGCCAACGGTCCATAGAGAGAAGCTCTTAATTCCTGGATCTTTGAGGGTAGGGGATAGTTAAAATATTTGTATTCCCCTTTTCCAAATCTATAGCGCTGCATGTTGATGGTGGCCCGATACAAATGATTTTCTGAATAACAGGCCCTAAGCTCTTGACATTCTTGTTTGGTGAGTAAACCGGGGATAATAGTATAGCCCTCTTCATTCAGTGAAGCATATTGTGTTTCCCATACAATCGAGGGGGTGCTCATTTCTTTTATTCAAAAGTGAAATTCAGTTCCGCACCAGGCAACCTGAATCTTGCGATTATCTGATTTGTAGAATGTGTTATTTGGCTATCTTCCACAAAAGTTAGTACCATAAGTGAAGCCCATTGCTATTCCTTTGCCGGAAGAATACAGTCATCCATTGACTATTTCATTTTTAGAGCGCTCACCTCGTGAGCTGCTTCACCGGACGGAACATGAAGTGGTAACGAAGGCGATGCGCCTTGGAAAAGATGATTTCGTTTATTCGATTTACTGCAAGTCGAGTGCCCTCCTTATAGAATTCCTGAAGGGACGCCCGAACGAAGCTCAGAAAAAGGAAATTGTGCAGTACGTACGGGAGTGGTTTGACCTCGGCACGGACCTGAAGCCGTTTTATAAATTGGCGAAGAAGGATCCATTGCTTCGTGAATTGGTAAAAAGATTTCACGGTTACCGAATTATTGGCCAGCCGGATTTGTTTGAGTCGTTGATTTGGGCTGTTTTGGGCCAACAGATCAATCTTGGGTTTGCATACACTTTGAAGCAGAGATTTGTGGAGAAGTTTGGGGAAACCATTGAAGCGAATGAGCATCCATATTACCTCTTCCCTTCATTCGCCACGGTGGCGCTTCTCTCTCCTGAACAATTGTTGGCGCTGCAGTTCTCTCGCCAAAAGGCAGCGTATACCATTGGAATCGCCAACGCTTTTGTAGAAGGAGATATTTCCAAAGAGAAATTAACCGGCCTTAGCCTTAGCGATGCCAGGAGTGAACTGATCAAGATCAGAGGAATTGGCAACTGGACAGCCAACTATGCTTTGATGAAGACGTTTCGCCACCCGGATGCTTTTCCGCTTGAGGATGCGGGCTTGCACAATGCTATAAAGAATCAATTGCAACTAAAAGCGAAGCCAAAAGCCGAAAGAGTAAAAAAAATATTTAGAAAATATAAAGGCTGGGAAGCTTATGCGACTTTGTATTTGTGGAAGAGTCTATAGCCTGCTATTATTCTTTACTTCAATCGCAGGAGCTTGATGTAAGTTTCCGAATTATACAATAACGTAAGGATCGTAGAATCGCTATTTACCTTATAGGTCGCTACCTGCTTCGTCAGAGTCTCTTTGAATTGTTGATAGCTGATCATATCCCCCTTCACCTTGGTGCACGAGATGTTGTCATAAAAGTCAATTTCCGTATTGTTGTCTATAGTAAATCGCCCATAACAGTCGTTGACGCCATTGTCTGCAATGTATTGCCCGGTGTACCTCAATTCGAGGTAGATATAATTTGAAGCGGCGTCACCCACTGAAATAAGAGGAAATCCTCCCTGCACAAGCTCACTCACTTTCCATCGGGTTGTGGTTGAAGAGGCATCAAGGGTCGTGCTGTAATTGTAAGCAGGGGCAATTGTATCCTTTGAGCACGAGAGCATGCTGAACAGCAGAATTAAGTGGCTCAATCGACGCATGCTCAAATTTACGTTGCCGCAAGCAGAAAAAACAATGAATCATTTAGAGGGATGCAATTCATGATCAAACCTCGATTTCAAGTGTCTATTCTAAAAAAATCAGGATCATGCTTATTTCCTCAAATACACATTACCATACTTGGATTCGAAGCTATAGTGAGGTCCAGTTCCTGGCTTGGCTGATATTTCCGTCCAGTTGTCAGGGTGGCCCGAATCGCGTGTTTGGTTAAATGGGATGCCGAGGTTGGTAAGAATCTCGCCGTAACGGCTGCGTGCTGTAAGCTCACCGGTAGATGCCATCGCAATGGTTGCATCCACTCCGCCGTACTTAGCTTCAATGGTGAGCGCAGCATCGAAAAGTTTTACTTCCACCATTCCATACTTAGCCTGCACAATTGTTTCCATTTTTTTAGGCACGAATACTTCCAGCTTTATATCTTTTGCGATTCCATTTGACATATAGGAGTACTCACGTCCATTCTGTTCAAGAAACTTTTGAATCTCAGGATCGTTGTAGTCTTTGGCTTTAAAAAAATATTCTGTATCACCTCTTTTGATGATGATACGTTGAGGAATATTTTCCCTGTCTTTGATCGCCGAAGTAATGATAAGTTCCTTAGCTGAGGAAGTTGACTGCAATTCAAACGCTTTGTCGTTCTCTCCACGGTTGATGCTCACTGTTCCCTTTATCAGGACTTCATTCTTGTCCCATGTTTGCAATTTAATTTCCGGATCATCAAAGTTG
>JAYVRH010000737.1:0-10650 GCA_043776495.1 Cyclobacteriaceae bacterium | reverse complement strand
GCCCATCTTTTTTCTCTTTGGTCTCATAAGTACTGAAGACATGCGTCACGGTGCCGTACGTTTCTGTGACGCGATGAATCTCCTTTTCAAAAAATCCTGCTGATATGCGGGTTGAAAACAATTCAATGTATTCTTCCGGCGCTAGCGCTTTGATGGTTAGTTCGCCGGCTTCATTTTTCCGGGTTGGGATCAGTTTCGTTTCGGGCTTGAACAGGTTTCGAAACCGGTTCCAGTCGCGCGGCTGTCCAGGTTCTCCGGAGATCGCTGAGTAAAGAGCGCTCATAATTCCATCCACTGATTTGACATCGTTCTGGTAATCTTTTTGTTGGGCTGAAAGAGAATAAGTACCGAAAATAAGAAGAGGGATGAATAAGTATGTTTTCATAATTGGTTTTATCTAATTCTGATTAATCCTACTTGTCATGTTTTCTACAACCAGACCTATAATAGTTCGACACGCTTCGGGGTCGACTGGAAATAGACACATGCCTTGTTCTATTAACGTTCAATCCCTTGGGCATTGGCCCCTGATTACTGACTCCGAAGGGGTCAAAATGTTAATAGTATGGTGTCCTAAAATAAACTTACGACCCCAGCGGGGTCAAACATTAGAGTTGTAGATCTGATCATTCTTGAATAAACATGACAAAATAAGATTAAGACATGACAGTTATTTAATGCGCTACTTTTCGAGCACTTCAATTTCATTTAATTCAGGGCTTCCTCCTCGGTTGCCGCAGCCCGCAGCGATGTAGATCTTGCCATTGATCATCACAGCCTGAGTCCCATGACGAGGTTGAATAAGGGTTGGAAGTTTCCCCCATGTCTGCGTTTGGGTGTCAAAGGCTTCGACTTCATTGTGGGCCTCAACATGCGCTTCACTCTCACCACCGATGATCAGGAGTTTTTTGCCATACGCCATGGCGGTGCCACCAGCACGCAAAGTGGGTAGGTTGTTGGGCGCTTCAAGGGTAGTCCATTTTCCAGACTTGAAATCATACACATCCACCTCTTTGACGGTGAGGTTTAACACCTGATTGATTCTTGCCGTTGAAAGTCGCCCCCCGGCCACATAGAGCTTGCCGTCGATGACGGCAACCTGCACATGATCCCGTGGGCGTGGAGCATCCGGGAGTATTTTCCATTTGTCTGAGATGGGGTCATATTCGTCAAACCAGGCAACATGCCCATCCCAATGACCATCCTGGATTCCTCCAACCATATAAATTTTGTCGTTTAGGACAAAGGCCCCGGCCGATCCTCGTCTCCTGTCCTTTGGGATTTCAGGACCTTTTCTCCATTCATTCTTCAGTGGGTTAAAAATGTAAATGTTTGGAATGGGTGTTTCATGAGGGTACGGCCCTTCAAGCGCTCCCAAAGCGTAAAGCTCTTCTTTGTATGAGACCGCTTGAAGATGATGCATTTCAATCGGTGTCTTGCTCAGACTTCTCCAGGAATTTGTTTTCGGATCATACTCGTCCACCGTCTTAATTCCTCGCCCTCCAAATAAATAGAGTTTATCATTGGCAGTTCCCGCAGCGTTTTCAGCACGTTTTTCTGGAGGATTTGCAGGTTCAAGCGCCCGCCACTGTTGTGCGGTCACTTTTAAGACTGCCAGGCAAAGAATCATTGGCACGATTCCGGTTTTGATGAATGTGTTCATAGTAAGCGTTATTTGAATCACTTGATCCAGTTGAAAAAACATCATTAAGGTACTATTATATTTCATAAAATGGACGGTATGGGTGAAGTAGACGACAGTTTTGTGTTCATGGACCTTGGTCAAAGTTGCATTGCGTCAATGGATCAACAGGCATTTCTTACTTTTGCTCTCAAATGAATTCAACTCCAAAATATTCAGTCGTCATTCCGGTGTACAACCGCCCAGAGGAATTGGAGGAACTATTGCAGAGTTTGACAGAGCAAACGTTTCAAGATTTTGAAGTAATTGTCGTGGAGGATGGATCTCAACGAACGTCTGAATCTGTCTGTAAAAAATTCATGTCACAATTTACCATCCACTATTTCTTCAAGCCGAATTCGGGGCCGGGCCCTAGCCGCAATTTTGGTTTTGAAAAGGCGGGCGGGATGTACTTTGTGATGTTTGATTCGGATTGTATTCTGCCCCCCGAATATTTTGAGGCGGTCGAAAAGTTTCAGAAATTATTTCCCCTTGATGCCTGGGGTGGTCCCGATCGCGGTCATAAAAAATTCACGACCCTCCAGCGTGCGATGGCTTATACAATGTCATCTGTACTCACCACTGGTGGCATCCGAGGAGGAACCAATCAAGCAGCCCGATTTCTGCCTCGAAGTTTTAATATGGGCATCAGTAAAGCAGTGTTTGAAAAGACTGGCGGATTTGCATTTGACCGACTGGCAGAAGACATCGAGTTGAGTATCCGAATGAAGAAGTCGGGCTTTAGGGTCGGCCTGATTCCAGGAGCGTTTGTCTATCACAAAAGGAGAGCAACCCTTCTACAGTTTTTTTACCAGGTACAGGGTTTTGGTCGTGGTCGGGCGCGCGTTGGCAAGGTCCATCCAGCAGAGGTGAAAATCACGCACTGGTTCCCGGCAGTCTTTTTTTATGGATTGATCAGCATCCCATTCATGTTTCTATACAGCGTTCAGTTAGGATTGATTGCTTTGCTGATCCTGGGTTTATACCTCACCGCCATATTTCTCGACGGATTAAGGGTAACTCAGTCAATAGCTGTTGCCCTTCTGAGTATTCCTTCCGCCATAGTGCAGTTGGTAGGTTATGGCGCCGGTTTTTTGAATGAGAAATTGAAGTAAAGAATTTAGCTTAAGTGATTCGCAGTATCCACGCGCACCCTTTTGTTCCCTGAAGGGGCCCACGCGAGATGACTCCCTTTAGATTTAGAGCGAGCGTGAAAAAAGGCAGTTCTTAGTTTCAAAAGTACTAGCCCTCATGGGAACCATCTTTGGTGATTGAACCCGCCTTCCGGCTCGGCTCGATTTTATTTAGTAAAGCCGGGCTTTTTGTGTTAAGTGAACTGGTCCAATACCCCTTCATTGATTTCGTGCTTCCCTGAGAAAATAACTTTCTTAGGGTGAATGCCTAATTGAGAAGCGAATTGGTCAAACTCTGATATGCGTGCAGGAGTAACAAATGGATCCTGATCGCCGACCACCATAAATGTTTTCTTCGAAGCCAATACCTCACCACCCGTTTTCAGGTCCATATCGGGAGGAAAGAGGCCAGCCCAGAGGATGAGCCGATCAAATTTTACATTTCCCTGTACCGCCCACCGGCATGCCGTGGCGCACCCTTGAGAGAAACCAAACAAGGTCACAGGGATTTGCTTGAAAGGCTCTAGTTCTTTTTCATAGACTGTATCCAGGTATGACAAGTAATTATCAATGTCCATCAATCGGTTCTCGCTGGTCATCCAGGTGGCACCTACTTTATTGTCTTTCCTTCCTTGTTCCGTAAATTCTGACAAGTAATACCTTGAAAGACCTTCTGGTGCAATGACACAAATGTTTTTGGATGTGAGGTTGTTAAATTTTTTAATGAAGTATTTGGCAAGTTGACCGTATCCATGTAAAGCAATCCATACCTGATTGGTGGATGCGTCAAGAGTCCCTGACTTAAAATACCGGGCAGTGAAATGGAAGGCTACGCTTTTTTCTTCCATGCTTTACTACTCCAGAAGATTGCTTGGATTGAAACTAAAGGGTATCAAACTTTGAACTGACGGGCACTTGATCCACTTTTTATCCTGACCCAGCATGATCACCTCAATCGGTGTCTTCTGTCGCAGTTCAAACTCAAGCATCACCTGGCGGCATGCGCCACAAGCAGTACCACCCGACAATTCCTTATGATTTTTTTTATGTGCGACGATGGCCATCTTATGGATTGTCTTTCCGGGATGATGACAAGCAGCATTATAAATTGCCACCCGTTCCGCACACATGGAAAGAGGATAGGAAGCATTTTCCTGATTCGCACCAACCACCAACGTCCCATCGTCCAGGATCAGTGCTGCGCCGACCTGAAACTTTGAGTAAGGAGAATACGAGAGTTGAGTAGCTTCTTTCGCCTTATGAACCAGGTATTTGGATTCAGCATCGAGGTCTTCCAAATGGTCGAAGAACGTTATGCTTTTCATATTTTATTATGATATTATATGGTAACAAAAGAAAGTTAGCCCATTCCAACCGGAATCTAAAATCGTAAATTGGTAGATATGGCCGGAATACACCTTAAGGGTACAGAAAAGTAGGCAGTAGGCAGGAGCTGTAGGCAACTGTGCCCCACCTAAAGTACTTCAGGCCAAAGCCCGCTTTCAACCCTAATTTACAACCTATTCTAAATTCAGATAAATTGAGGAAAAATTCATCCTATGAATTCCATCTTAATCCTTGGCGCAGGTCGTTCCTCTTCAGCATTAATTGATTATCTCCTTCAACAGGCCGTGAACGAAGGCTGGAATGTGACCGTGGGGGATATTTCTCTTGAGGCTGCCAAAGAGCGGGTAGGTCATTCAGAAAAGGGCAGGGCAATTGCATTTGATATCCTTCAGGAATCTTCATCGGAGATCATCTCGAAATGCGACATTGTCATATCAGTATTGCCCGCAGCGCTCCATCCGATGGTGGCCAGAAAATGTCTGCAGTTCAATAAGCATTTGGTTACTGCCAGCTATGTCTCTGAAGAAATGAAATCGTTTGACGAAGAAGCCAGGCTCAAGAGGATATTGTTTTTGAATGAGTGTGGTCTCGATCCTGGCATTGATCACATGAGTGCGATGCATGTGATTGATCGGATCAAAGCGGGAGGAGGTGAATTGTATTCCTTTGAATCGTTCACGGGCGGACTGATCGCACCCGAGACTGACCCGGACAATCCATGGCGTTATAAATTCACCTGGAATCCCCGCAACGTCATCATGGCAGGGCAGGACACCGCCAAGTTTTTGCAGGATGGCAATTACAAATATATTCCCTATCAACAACTGTTTAGACGCATTACTGCTGTCGAGGTGCCAGGATACGGCGCCTATGAAGGGTATGCCAACCGGGATTCTCTCAAGTATCGCGATGTGTATGGTTTGCAGAAAATACAAACGATGCTTCGCGGCACCCTTCGCAACAAGGGCTTTTGTTCAGCATGGGACATTTTTGTTCAACTGGGCTGCACAGATGATACGTACAAGATGGAAGGTGTTTCAAAAATGACGCACCTTGGGTTCATCAATTCTTTTTTGGACTCTCATACGGAAAGGATCACAAAAGAAAGACTTACAGAGAAGTTCCACCTTGCCAAGGATGGCCCTGAGCTCAGCCGACTTTCGTGGGCTGGTTTATTTGATGAATCACTGATTGGTTTGAGCGAAGGAACACCGGCTCAAATCCTGGAACACATATTGAATAAACGCTGGAAACTCAATCCTAATGATCGCGATATGATCGTGATGTGGCATCGATTCCGTTTTATGCGCGAGGGCAAAGCGCAAGAGATTCAGGCTTCGATGGTCGTGATGGGAGAGAACTCCATTAAGACGGCGATGGCAAAGACCGTGGGACTTCCTTTGGCCATCGCTGCAAAACAATTACTGATGGGCAAGATCAAGCAACGAGGTGTTGTGATTCCTGTTTCGAAGGAAATTTATGAGCCTGTCCTGAGTGAGTTGAAAACGGTTGGAATTGAATTGAATGAGCAGGAGACAGCGCTATGATCTGGATTGCTAAGGCCTAGCCTATCGATGAATGTTCTGGTCGCTAATCAAACAAATCATTCTTTCTTTTTGAGTGCTCATACTCTTCATCAATGAGCAGGTCAATATCCTGAGCAGCGGCTACTGCTAACTGATCACAACGTTCGTTTTCCGGGTGGCCAGCGTGACCTTTGATCCATACAAATTCCGGTTTGTATTTTTTATGCAGGACGATGTAACGTTTCCACAAATCCGGGTTCGCTTTCTTCTTAAATTCTTTCTTCTCCCACCCCCAGATCCATCCTTGCTTTACCGCCTCAACCACATATTTTGAATCTGAATAAACGGTCACTGGTATTCCCAATTTCTTGATGGCCTCAAGTCCTGTGATGACGGCCATCAATTCCATCCGGTTATTGGTGGTAAGGCGATAGCCCTGGCTAAGTTCTTTTGAATGACCACCATATTTGAGAATGGCACCATAACCTCCGGGACCCGGGTTGCCCTGTGCTGCGCCATCGGTGAAGAGTTTGATCACTCAGTTTTGATTGGAATACCCCTCTTAAGAATTTCGCCAATAAAAGAATTGGTTTCTTTCGTGTCAGATGAATGAAACGTATGCAATTCTAGCCCAGGGTACTTCACCTTAATTGAAATTATTTTTTCAATATCTGGAGGCCTACTCCCCGTAAACTTATTGTCCCAAATCGCAACATCAATATCTGAATCCTTTAAGAGTTTCCCCATCGTCAGATGAATAAAAAACAAAGCGTACATGTAGCGACCTGACTTATGGAGATCGTGAACGACTCCCCAGTCCTCATTTGATGTGGAAATCCAATATTTGATCTGCTCTTCCCTTCCATGTGCTTAGATTCTCAAATAAAATTACTCTTAAAAATCTTGACTGCAATGGAGAGTAAGATCACTCCGAATACTTTTCTAAGGATAACAAAACCGGACTTCCCAATTTTGCGCTCCAGCCAGGAACTGCCGCGCAAAACGATGTAAACAAAGATGGAGTTAAGAACAATCCCGACCAGAATGTCGGTCTCATCAAATACCGCCCGCAATGAAAGGATGGTGGTCAGCGTTCCCGCGCCAGCGATGAGTGGGAATGCGATGGGTACAATCGAGCCTGTGCCCTTCGCATCGGGGTCATCCTTGATTAAGGTGATGCCCAAAATCATTTCCATGGCGATAATAAACATCACAATCGAACCAGCGACCGCAAACGATCCGATGTCAAGACCAAATAGGGTGAGGATGGATTGTCCGAGATATAGAAAGATGACCATAAGGGCAGCAGCAATCAACGTTGCCCGTTCAGCGTAAATCCTTCCCTCGCGTTGCCGGATGAGGATCACAAAAGGAATTGATCCCAGGATATCAATAACAGAGAAAAGGATCAGTGTGACAGAAAATATAGCTTTGAAGTCCATGGTGTAAGTAGCCAGTAAAATTAGCGGAAAAATATTCTTAGCTTAAACCACAGGCCAATTGAATTTAACTGGCTATTTATAATCATAGCTAAACAGGTTTAATTCAAATACAAAACCATTGTGGTTTTTGGAATTCGGGAAGCCAAGCAAACCAGCTCCAGATAGCTGAACCCGTTTACTAAGGTTATAAACAATACCCAGTGTTGTACCAGATTTTTTATGATCACCGGATGTAAAGTCACCCATCAACAGCCATTGGTCGTTCAGTTGAATTTGGTATCCAAGCCAATACCCAATAAGGGCAGCGGCTTCGCCCGAGTAGTTTGCGTTGGTTTGATAAAGTCCGCCAATGACGGTGCCAGGCTTCATGTGGTAGCGGATGCCGGAATAATTCCAGTACAAAAAGTGGGTACTACCACCAACATTGGTACCAGCTTGTGTTCCGATGTTCATGTCCCAATGTTTTGTTAACTCCCACTGCTTTTGAGCGGTGGCCATCAGCACGGGGTAGTATGGTTTGAACTGGTCATTTTTTGAAAACTGCAAACCCTGGGACCAATCCATTGGAAGATCAACAAAATTGACACCTACATCCCATTTTTTACCAAGACCATAGACCATATGCATCTTTGACTCCCACGAGCTGGTAGAGTAGAAATTAATCTGGTGTTGATAAAACAATTCCTTTCTCGAAGTAAAGTCCCCGGAAGGTACATTGAAAAGGTTTTGCTGGGCTTGAGCGGAAAATGAAACGACCAGGAGAAATAGAAAGGAATATCGTTTCATATTTTATTTAGGGAACGCAAAAATATTGGAAAATTCGCTGACAGCAAGGGATTGGCATTTAGTTTAATTGTTTTTCAGACCAGTGACCTTGCTTGAGAACACTCTCGTCGGTAAGATATCAATGTCGGAGAAAAGGATCAGTGCGGCAGAAAATATTTCACAGGCCTTTATTTTCCACCGCCGCCACTGCATTGACTTAGTTCATGTGCCCTGTTGATTGCAAAGGTAACGCAAAACACGATTTTGCCTAAGCACCGGTAATTTCCCAAAACGCATTGCAGTTTATTCAGAATGGGATTGGTATTTTCCATTTCGAAGCAGAGAAAGGCCCTCTGCTTTTTAATAAAAGCTTAGTCTTTTTCCTGGAGTATATTCGTAAAATATTCCCATGGCGTAAACTAGATTTCCATTAACAAAAGTGTGTGTAACTTTTGAGTGAAATGTTCTCCCTTCAAGTGGTGACCAGCCACATTTATAAAGTAAATTAGATTTAGTCACTGTCCAGGGGCTTTGCAAGTCAACTAAAACCAAATCAGCAAAATATCCTTCGCGGATATACCCCCTGTTTTCAATACGATACAAATCGGCAACATTGTGACACATTTTCTCAACAAGTTTTTCAAGGGATAACTTACCCTGGTGAACAAATTCAAGCATTGCAGAAAGTGAGTGCTGAACCATTGGCGCTCCGCTTGGACAATTCAGATAGTTTCTCTCCTTTTCTTCCAATGTGTGAGGAGCGTGGTCAGTCACAATTATGTCAATTCTATCATCCAGCAAAGCGTTCCATAATTCCTCCCGGTCAGCTTTTGTTTTGATTGAGGGATTCCATTTTATTTTTGCTCCAAGTCTTACATAGTCCTCATCGCAAAACAATAGATGATGTACGGTCACCTCAGTTGTAATTGTTTTCTCTTTTAACGAAATATCATTACGGAACAAACCGGCTTCTTTGGCTGTAGAGAGGTGTAATATATGCAGGCGAGTATTGTATGTTTCAGCTAAGCTCAAAGCTTTTTTTGTTGCAAGGAAACAAGATTCTTCCGAATGAATCAAGGGGTGGTATTCAAAGGAGATATTTTCTCCGTAAATGTTCTGGTAATGCCTTCTATTTTTTTCAAGAATATCTTCATCTTCAGAATGCATAGCTATAAGAAGTTTAGCATTGCTGAACACATTTTTCATCAATTGAGGATTAGAACATAACATCATTCCCTTATCTGTGAAATAAAGCCCATCGTCAGTAATTCCGCAAACAGTTTTAGGATTCACTTTTAGCCACTCTTCTTCATTATGTGCACTTATTCCAAGAAAAAAAGAATAATTATTCCATGACTTTTCTGCTGCAATGGCATATTTATTCTCCAATATATCCACAGTAAGTGCATTTGGAATAGTGTTGGGCATTTCCATACAAGAGGTAACGCCTCCTGCTATTGCTGCTTTAGTTTCGGTGAAAATATCGCCCTTATGGGTTAAACCCGGTTGCCGAAAATGCACATGCGCATCAATTATTCCTGGCAGCAGAAATTTGCCTCTGGCGTCAATAGTATAGATATTTTCTCTCTGTTTTATGTCTCCGATTTTTGTTATTACGCAATCTTCGATAAGGATGTCGCCTATAAAGGTGTTTCCTTCATTGACTATGGCGGCTTGTTTTATTAACAAGTTGTTTTTCATGTTACCCTCTTCCAGTTATTATCAGAACGATTCCGCAAGCACGATGTAGTAGTTCAAATTATTGCCATAAGCAAGGTCCAAGCGCAGGTTGAGGTTCTCCTGAGCGAAATATATTTCCGAATGTCAAGATCGCCTGGAAACTGTAGTCGCTGCCAATGTTCTTACTGGAGTTTGAGAACTTAAAGTATTTCCATTCTTGGATATCTTTATTATTAATCCGGTAATTCATTCCATAATAAGGGTTAATGATAATTATAGGTGAATACGTTTAATTCAAATACAAAACCATTGTGGTTTTTTGAATTCGGAAAGCCAAACAAACCAGCGCCCGATAGTTGGACCCGATTGCTCAGGTTATAAACAATACCCAATGTTGAGCCAGATTTTTTATGATTGCCTGATGTAAAATCTCCCATCAGCAGCCACCGGTCGTCCAGGTCAATTTGGTATCCAAACCAATACCCAAGAGGGGCATTAGCTTCGCCTGCATAGTTAGAGTTGGTTTGATAAAGTCCGCCAATGACGAAGCTCTGCTTCATATGGTAGCGGATGCTGGAATAATTCCAATATGAAAATTGGGTACGGCCTGGCTCTGCCCCAAGGTTGATGCCCGCCTGTGTCCCGATGTTCATGTCCCATCTTTTTGATAATTCCCATTGCTTTTGTGCCGTAGCCATCAACACAGGATAGTACGGCTTAAACTGGTCATTTTTTGAAAACTGCAAACCCTGCGACCAATCCATCGGAAGATCTACAAAATTGACACCTACATCCCACTTTTTACCAAGACCATAGACTAAATGCACCTTTGAATCCCAGGAACTTGCAGAATAAAAATTGATCTGGTGTTGATAAAACAATTCGTTTCGGGGAGTAAGATCACCGGAAGGTGCATTGAAAAGGTTTTGCTGGGCTTGTGAGGAAAAAGAAACTACCAGAAGCAATACAAAAAGGAATCGCGACATTTCATAAGCGGCATAAATGTGGGACTGAACTCGGCCAAATGCTGCGCGCATATTAACACACTTGTTATTTTTTAATCACTTTAAATGCCA
>JAYVRH010000736.1:0-3133 GCA_043776495.1 Cyclobacteriaceae bacterium | reverse complement strand
TCTGGCTTGTAGGGACTTTGGTCTCTTTTATTTTTTCATTCTTGGTGCCGCACGCTGTTGCGATCACGAGCAGGAGAGCAAGACGGCAATTTCGCTTTATCATATCACTGAGTATTAATAGTCGATGATGGTTTGCCCCACCGTAAAATTCAATTCGTTGACGTTGTTAAGGTATTGTTGCTTCAGCTCAATCAATTGAATGTTGGTGAGAATGTAAATGCGCTGCTGGTCGATGAACTGAAGCAAGCTGATATTGCGCTTTTGAAAATTCTGATTGGTACTTTGATTCAGCTCGCGGAGGCGATCAAGAAACTGAGCATTGTAGTTCGCCAACCCATTGTTGGAGTTTTTATAGCGGTTGTAGGCAGCCGCGACTTCATTGCGCGCCTGATTTTCCAGCTGCTTGTATTGAAGGTCAGACTGATCGCGTGATAATTTGGCCTGCTTGATCCGACCTTGATTCCGGTCATAGATGGGTAAGAAAATCTCTGTTGTGAACCCATGATATGGCCGGATGTAATTACTACCGCGGTCGTACGGCTGATATCCTACCTTTATATCGGGAACCCCGGATGATTGTTGAAGACTGAGATTCTGCTCCTGATATTTGATGTTGATCTTCGCAGCCTGAAGATCTGGCCTTAATTCAACCGCTTGCTGTGCCAGGTATACCGGGTCAAAGTCTTCACCAACAATAGGGATATGCTGCTGAACATAAAAAGTGGTATCCTGTGGGTATCGCAATAGAGATCTGAAGTGACTGCCGACGCTTTCCTTTTGATTGTAGTTTTCGAGGGCGTCCGCCTTCACGTCAAGATACTCAGCCTCCAGCCGGATCGCTTCGGTGGTAGAAATCGCGCCTACTTCCAACTGCTTCCGCGTAGCTTCCATGAGCTTGTCATAATTCGAGATGACTTGCCGGTACAGGATTTGTTTTGCTTGCAGTGCTGCAAGGTCGCTATAGGTATTGCCCAACTCGTAAAGCAAACTGCGTATGACATCTTCCATTTGCTTCTCGGCCATCTCAACTCCGACGCGCGCCAGCCTGACCGAGTTCGTATGCTTCCCCGCGATGGAGAAGGTCTGTTCAAATTGCCAGAGTGACTGACTACGCAAGTTGAAATACTCGTTGGTCTCCTGATTGTACATGTCGCCGTTGACAATAAAGTTGGGATTGTTCCAGACTTTTGCCTGAATCACCTTGGCTTTTGCGATACCGATATCGTAATATGATGCGAGGAGCCCAAGGTTATAGTTCAGAAGGCGGGCTTTGGCTCTTTGGAGGCTCAGAACGGAGTCTGGCGATTGGGCATTGGCAGCCTGAAGAGCGAGGATGAAAATTAAGAGGCCAGTAAAACTTCGCATATTACTATTGAAAACGGATACAAAAACTAACAATTGAGCACCTGCAATTGCATTGAGATGACGAACTCGTCAGAAAGTGACAAAAAAAGAAATGCTAAATGATTAGCGCTCCGAAATCGATGAATAGCTTTTTGGAAGAATTTTTGGAAATAACGGCCCTTAGATGGCGATTCTGCTGTATGCTGGATAATGCTTTGAGGTTGGAAGAAGCGTTCTTATGACACATGAAATTTTCACCTGACTTTGCTTTTCCGTTGATGCTTATTTTAAAAATCTCGTGTGATGTCACCTGAGCCTCAAGTGCCTTTACAGTTAAATGAGTTTTGGACCATATATCAGACTGGTCCTGCTGTGAAATGAAGTTTTGTAAGGAAGGTATTCCGTACCCCACAGAGAGAAGTACCATATAAATCAGGCAGATTGACAGTATCCTTCTTGTTTTCACGACGTAAATGTAAGCACTTTTTAAATTAATAAAAGTCCACACCCTAACAGTCATCATAAATCTAATTTTCCTCAATCCACCTCCTAAACTCAGAAGCACCCTCTTTACTTACGTGGATTTCCTCCTTGGTGGTCGGCGTTAGGAATATTCTGATTTTTCCTATGTTTGACTTAAATCGGTCAATAGCTTTCCTATGAACGATGTACTTTCTGTTTAATCTGAAAAAATCATTTTTGTTAAGTGTCAATTCCAATTCTGCAAGGTTCTTGTCAACCATCAGCCTGTTTCCATGGAAGTCAATAACAAAAACGATCTTTTGTTCCGTGTAGAAATATGCGACGTCCTCCAGGTCCATGACAATCGATTCAGCGCCCTTTGTGCAAACGATTCTTTTTTTCTGATTTGAGTTTGTTACATTGATCAGATCCTGAACAGCTCCCTGAAGAAAATGCTTTCGTAAGTTCCTGACTTTTTCGAGCGATCGTTTAAGTATGGAAACAAAATACAAAATCACCGCAGTAATCGCCTTCGTGATTAGTTAGTCAAGGTTGTATCTACACCGCGATGTTCATCGAGTCGATAGACCAGTTCCTGATTTGGACGTTCCTTGCGTCAATGGGCCTGATGTTTGATGAATTTTGATGAATAAAGTTATTGGCTTTTGTTCCATGTAGTCCAGCATTGATACAATGCCCTCATACGTATAGGTCGCATTCGCGCCAGAAGCAGATTCGAAATGTGATAGTGTAGGCACTATTTTGCTCTGCTAGATCTTCCTTCTGATAATGTTCCTTCCGACCAAACCAGAATAATACGACTTCAAATGATTGCTCAACGAGACAGCATCGGTAACAGCATCATCGTTGATCCACCACAAATAGCAATACGACCAGTACTCTTCACTTCTGGAATTACTCCAACCTGGTGTAAAGCGAACTTCTTCTGTCCCGACATATGGTATGTCCGTTGCAAACTCAATGGGGAAAGGAATGGTTTCTTTGTGCCATCCATCGGGAGCCGGGAGTGTAAAGGTCTGCGCTAGGGAATCATAGGAGGAAAATTATGACGAATGCTGCCGTTGCAAGAATTTACTTCATTTATGGACAATTAACTGAACAAACTTTACATTAATCGTCTATGTAGTTCCTACTTCTTCAAAGTTTTCAAATATGCAATACTCTGCGGAACTTGGGTGATCACATGGCTACTTTCATCTTCAATGAAATAATGAGCGATGCCGGCCTTTTTTGCTTCGCGTAAAATACCTGGGATATCAATTTCACCAGTACCCAATGCTACATCATTTTCCTGTGAAGTTCCACC
>JAYVRH010000735.1:0-10698 GCA_043776495.1 Cyclobacteriaceae bacterium | reverse complement strand
TTAATTGCCCCACATCGACAGTCCCAACGATGGCTGGTGTGGTTATTGTTTTTGCAAATGGGGTCAGCCCGACAAAAGTGACTTTGATCTGATACGATCCTTTGCTTACATTTTTCATTTCGAAGACTCCTCTGACATCGCTCACGGCAAAATTTACCAATGAAGAGTCATTTGCATTCAGGAGCATCACCGTCGCCGAGGGCAATGGATTAGACAGCGTGTCGATGACCTGCCCAGTGACGACATACTTTTGTCCCATTGCTAGGCAACTCATGAGGGTCAAACAGAATGCCAGTAAAATTCTTTTCATGAATGATGCGAATCAGTATGTTTTTGTTTCAAGCAAAGTATCTTAGTTGGAGATCAATGTTATATAAGAACAGCACTTCCCAACGCTCACCCTTCCGATAGCTATCGGGACCCTAAGCGGGCCAGCGCGCTGATCCCATTAGTGAATCAAAGGGTGGAGGTGATCAATTCCTTCCAAGCAATTGAGTTCTATAGAAGTCGCAAAGACAGTGAGAATGCCCACCTCCGCATTTCTCTTGGCGCTCTTTGCGACTTTGCCCCGACGCGTCGGGGCAGGCGTGACAAGTTTTCAATTTCTAATGATCACTCCTCCGCTGCCACCCATCTGCTTCATTTGTTCATCCACCATTTTTCTAAACTCCACTTGCGTAGTTTTTTGCCCGCCTGATGGCGCTTTCAATTCATTCTTCTTCAGTGAGCGCATCTCAATCTTGGTAGCAAACATTACACGCTCCGCATTATTCACATCCACAGCCAGGACAGCTCCAGGCAACGTATTGAATCTTTCAGGACCCAGGAACGGCTTTATTTTGTCGGTGTACCATGCTGTAATTTCCTGCTTGCGGTCAGGGCGCGAATCATCGGTATAATAGGCTTGCTTGCATTCGTATCCTTGAATGGTTTTGGATTCAGTTCCAAATTTCCATGGAGACACTTTGACAGAGTCCTGGATCAAATATTCCTTACCCATGAACTCCTGCTTGGAAAGGATCACAGAAGAATTTTGGTCAAGATAAATCTCCACATTGGGCATTCGCATGACCACCCTCGTACCGCCACCGCCGCCACCGTGAGATGTAGTCGTCTCCTCATCTTCATCTTCAATCAATGGCTTGTAGAGCGACTCCTGGCCCTTAAAAAATAGTTGCTGCTTGCTGATTCTGAATTCCGGGATCATTGTTTTCATCTCTGCGCGCTCGGGTGGTAGTCGCCGATGCATATTCACTTTCACCTCATAGGTAATGACACCCTCCGCTGTTTGTCCGAAAACAATATGTGCTGCTGTGAGGGAGGTCAGTACTCCCAGTAAGATTAAAATTCTTTTCATGTTTGGATTGGTTTTCATTACGGTCAAATTTACGCGTTAAGGTGACCCCCAGCAGTTAATCATGCTGAATGAAAGGTTAATTAAGGTTAATGGAAGAACGATGAACGACACAAAGCCGTTACTTTTGAAAAATCAATGAAGTCAAAGAACTCTTTTACCATTTTATTAATGATCAGCAGCATGGCCCTGCTAGTAGCACTGCAGGTATTTTGGCTTCGTAACTCCTATGAAAAGGCCTATTTCGATCTGCAAGAAAAGACCGATGGACTTTTTCGCACCGCTGTGATGGCTGTTATGGATTCGACTCTTCTTAGAAAAATCGAAGTTGTACCAAATGACAAATTCAGCCAAAAGGGAAAGATTGTCTTTTTTTCAAGTCAACAGATTGACACAACGATTTTGCCTCCAGCGGACAAGTCCAAAAGATCTCATGTCTCCAAGGGATCCACCCAGGTTCAAATTTATGTCTCTTCCGATACCCGTTTGGATTCCGTTAAAGCAATGGTACGGCCCTTTGCTTCACACTTGCGCAAAGGTTCACTCACGGGATCAAGCTTCTACATGCGCATGGATGGAGATTCACTGAATATTGATAGCATAGGGTCCCAATTCAATCGCAACCTCATCAAGTCAGGACAGGCGTTTTCATTTGAAATTAGAAAAAAGAAGATGCTGCCGCCCTTTTCACTGCCAACGCCCAGTGGCATTATTCGGGCAAACGGCAGCCATATGATTGATATCAATTTTGGAAGTGAGAAAAACCAATTTTCAGCTTTTGGTAATGTAATCCAATCGGAGTGGATCAAGTTTCCTCCTTACAATTATGCCGTGCAAATCAATACCATTCGTCCGATCATTCTGAAGGAAATTGCTCCGCAGATGTTCTTCTCCTCCGTTTTAACTTTGCTTACGCTCATGTCGTTCATTTTTATGCATCGTAGTATTCGTTCACAACAGCGACTCATGATGCTGAAGAATGACTTCATCAGCAATATCACCCATGAACTCAAGACCCCTATTGCCACCGTGAGCGTCGCCATCGAGGCTTTGAAGAATTTTAAGGGAATCGACAATCCTAAGCTTACCAGCGAGTATCTGGACATCGCGCAACATGAACTCAGCCGGTTGTCGCTTCTTACTGATAAGGTTCTCACAACCTCGCTCTTTGATGAGCATGGAATCAAAATAGAATTTGAAAAGATTGATCTGGAAAAAATCATCAGTGATGTTGTGAATTCATTACAATTGGTATTTGAAAAACAGAAAGCAATTGTTGCTATTGACAAGAAGGGAAATGACTTTACCCTGGAAGGAAGTGATCTTCACCTGACAAACGTGGTCCATAATCTATTGGACAATGCTTTGAAATACAGTCCGTCTAATCCCGTCATTACCATTTCCCTCATGGAGGAGGGGGCCAAAATTCTCCTTATTGTTAAAGACAAAGGATTGGGTATCCCAGCCGAGTTCCATAAAAAAATATTTGAAAAATTCTTCCGCATGCCCACGGGAGATGTTCATAACATTAAGGGACATGGCCTTGGGTTAAGTTATGTGGAGAGCGTAGTAAAAAGTCACCGTGGATCGATTAATCTATCAAGTCAGCCAGGAATGGGAAGTACATTTACCATCACGCTGCCAAAGGCTAAAAGTCACTACCATCTCAACTCATGTCTAAGATCAAAATACTTTATGTAGAAGACGAGCCCTTCCTCGGCCGCATCGTCAAAGAAAGCCTCGAGAGCCGCGACTTTGAAGTAAACATGGCAACCGACGGCAATGATGCCGTGACCTTGTTTAGAGAAACAAAACCCGACATCTGTGTTCTGGACGTGATGCTGCCTAACAAGGACGGGTATGCCATCGCGCAAAGCATCAGGCAAATTGCCTCGTTGGTCCCCATCATTTTTGTAACAGCTAAAACACAAACGGAAGACCTGATCAAAGGCTTTGAAGTAGGCGGCAATGATTACCTCCGAAAACCGTTCAGCATGGAAGAACTGATCGTCAGGGTAAACAACTTATTGAATCTGACTAAAAGTAAGGCGGGCGCTTCAGCTGATTCAGTAACCCTTGGAAGGTTTCAATTCATTCCCAACAGGTATGAATTGAAGGACGGCGAAGCTTCGAGAAAACTTTCGCACCGGGAAGCGATGCTGCTTCAAGTGCTTTCCGAACATCAGAACATCATCGTCAGCCGGAAAGATGTGCTCCTTCGTGTCTGGGGAGATGATTCATTTTTTAACTCACGCAACCTGGACGTTTACATCACCAAACTGCGCGACTACTTCAAAGGGGAAGACTCCGTACAAATTATCACCATCAAGGGTGTGGGATATCATTTTGTGGTGGGCAACCGGGCATAAAAAAAGGCTTTGCTTATTTAATACCAGCAGTCATAATAGGTCTGTGATTTGATCTTGCTGACGTCAATACTTACCCCAACTAACGCTGGCCCAATATTGCCTTATCTAAAAACCTTATTATCTTAGTAACCAAGGCAACCTGTCTGCAAAAACCCTTATCACCTTTTAAAAACCGCAGATTGTTACTTTCTACATATCCAACTTCATGCCGCTCGCAGTAGAAACAAGGAACAGCATCTTTAACGCACTGAAAAGCGCTCTTGAGAAGTTATCTCCTCCCATGGTAGTGAGCAAGAATAAGAAAGGAGTCTTCGAATTGATTGGAAATAAACCCGTGCCTTATGGAAGCAAAAAGACAATCGTTCCTGGAATGTATTTCTCATCCGCGGTGGCGCGAAAAGACATGGTGAGTTTCTATTTCTTTCCACTTTATTACCATGAAAAGGATTTTATAGATACCATCCCTTCTATGAAAAAACACCTGAAAGGAAAGACCTGTTTTAATTTTAAGAGATCGGAAGACGTAAATAATAAAGAACTGGAAGCCTTGCTAAAAAAAGGAGTCAAGGCCTGGAAGATGAATGATTACATGAAATGAGAGCCTATCAACCAACTTTATGATCCGCTGCAAACACACAAATTTTAGAAATCAATGATAAGAATACTGCTAATCATGTTTGGGTCTTTTGTTCTTCATGGTTTTCCCACGGCATTTTCACAGGATATTGACACGGGTTTTTTTCTTGTGATTGAGAATCATGAAAACTGCACTCACCTTGTGCATGCCGTGACGGGACCAGTCTCCTATTGTGTACCGATCAATCCGGTGATACCGAAAACAGAATTTACTTTTGTGGGAGAGCTGAAAAAGGTCAAAGGATATGAACTTTCTTCTATTGATTTGCGACTTACCCCGGAAGGATTTAAGACACTTGAGACCCTGACAGTCAATCTACCCAATACAAAATTAGCTCTGGTCCTTGAAGACCATGTTGTCGGAATTTTTGATAGCAAAGGTGTGATTCGTGGTTCCATTCTTCCTGTCACAGGAAAGATCAATTCACCCGAAATGGAATGGCTCTATAATTGGGTAAAAAAATCAAGACAATAAATTTTATCATTAGTCCTACTTCTTTGTCATGTTTCCCACAAACGAGATAGACCGGTATTGATTCGACACCCTTCGGGGTCAATTGGAGATGGTGGCATGTCTGTGCTATGAACGTTCAATCCCTTCAGGATTGTATGGCCACTGCTTACTGACCCCGAAGGGAGTCGAATGTATATAGTATGTCATCCTAAAATAGATTTACGACCCCAGCTGGGTCGAACATTTGAGTAATATTGGATCAGGCTTGAACAATGACACAGTAGGATTAGTTTCTGGGGAAAATAATTTTACTGCACTCCGTTAAGCTTTCATTTGGTGACCATGTAAGCTCACCTGAAGTTCGACCATTTAATAGTTGTAATAAATTTATCAACTTTAAATGGTTAAACGATGAGAAGACGATGAGGGGACGAGCAGAAGACGAAGAAACTTCGAAGAAAGTGGAGCAATGGTAGTTATCGGCGAGGGGCTGCAACGGGGGGTGAGCTGTCATTATTTCTTCCTGTAAACCAGTGAGTTATGACTGTCTTTTGAAATCCTATCAGGTTTTTTTCCGATTTCACCTTACAGCAGAAGAAACCAGGCTTCTCCGATTAGCAGCACTTTTTCATGATGCAGGGTTTATTCACTCATCTAAAAGCCATGAAGAGAATGGGGCGGAGATGGTCAGGGAAATGTTACCTGCCTTTGGCTTGAGTAAAATACAAATCGACATCATCTGCAACATGATCCTATCTACCCGGATACCGCAATCTCCCGTTACCAAGCTAGAAAAAATTCTGTGTGCTGCCGACCTCGACTATCTGGAGCGTGAAGATTTTTATGAAATCCGAAAGCGCCTTCTGACAGAACTTGAATCGCAAGGCGCGGTTGAAACCGAGAGAGTGAAATGTTGTGCAATAAACTTTCCTTGAATCCCACCGCTTTCATACCGCCTACAGCAAAACAAACCGGGAAAACGCGAAGAAACAACGGATTCTGGAGATTGCTTCCAAATAGAAACCTCATTCCTGAATCAAGAGGGTAACTGGAATGGCCTGGTCCACAAAGTACATATCCACTTCACCTATATTCTTGGCCGATATTTTTCCCCTGTGAACGCAGGAATATTCATCTTTCACAAGATTGTATGTGGAGGATGAGATGTTGACTCTTCCGGGTTCACCGTTTGATTCCATCCGGCTGGCAATATTCACCGTGTCTCCCCAGATATCATAGGCATATTTTCTCTTTCCCACTACTCCGGCTACGATGGGGCCCGTGTGAATGCCAATTCGTAATTCCCATCCGTCCCGTCCTTTTTCTCTTCTTTCAATCTTTTTCTTTTCCATGAATACCTGCATCGCCAGGGCAGCCTGCACCCCGTTGAGCGGATGTGTGTCATTGACGGTGGGGATTCCTCCTGCACACATGTAGGCATCTCCAATGGTCTTTATTTTTTCAAGGTTATATTTCCCGACAATTTCATCAAACGCAACGAAGTAATCGTTGAGCTCTGATACGAGGTCCTGGGGAGATAGCTTTCCGGCAATGGTTGAAAATCCCTTGAAGTCCGTGAACAGCACCGTGACATTTTCATAGTAGCGGGTTTTTGCATGTCCGTGGGTTTCCAATTCACGGGCAGTTTCCTCCGGCAGGATATTCAGCAGCAACTCTTTGGATCGATCCCTTTCATCCTTAATTATTTTGTTTGTTTTTCGTACAAACTTATATCGGTTGTAAGAGCCAATGGCGACAATAAGAAAAAGAAATCCCGTAATGCCGGTGGCGTAGTTAAGGACCTTTTGTCTTTGAATGGTGATATCTTTCAAGGCCTTGTCCTTGGTAAGCAAGTCTATTTCTGCTTCCTTCTTGTCAATATCAAAATTGAATTGCAGTTGTTGTATTTTCTTGTCATTGCTGGTACTATAAAGTGAATCCTTGATGCCGGTGAACAGGACTTCATAGGTATAGGCTTTCTTATAGTCTCCTCCCCTGGCGTACAAATCAGAGAGGGCTTTGTAGGCAGTTTCCAGTTCGTTCCTGGCCCGGATTTCTTCACCAACCTTCTGGGCCCGCAGGTACGTTGGAATGGCCTGATCAGGGTTTTTTTGTGCTACCAGTGTCTCCGCCAGGCCAAGCAAACTTTGGGTCAATTCATATTTGGCTTCCAGCCGTTCAGTAATGGCAATAGCCTCCCGATGATATTCGAGCGCCATTCCAAAATTTCCTTCCTTCGCATAAATCTGCCCCAGGTGGGTAAGAGAAAAAGTGGCGTCCACCGTGTTTTCAAATACCTTCAGTGAAGCCTGAAAATAATGGATGGCGGAATCATAATTTTGTTTGTCCTGGTAGATTTCACCTATGTTCATCGAGACAATCGCCACCTCCGTGGGATATTCCAGTTTTTTGAAAATGGATAATGCCTTCAGGAAATATTCCAGTGCCTTGTCCACCGTAGCGGGTTTGTTGTTGTAAACCCCCCCAATATTATTCAGAGCGGTACCAATCCGAAGCTGATCATTGATCTCTTCTGAAACACGGAGAGACCGAAGATAGAAGTCAATGGCCTTGGTGTCGTCGCCGGTGTTGAAATATACCGCCCCGATGTTGCTCAGGATATTGGCAATGCCGGACTTGAACCGGAGGGAATCGAAGATTTCCAATGAAATTTGAAATTGCAGAAGCGCCTCTGGGAAATTCCCCTGATTCATATAACCCTGGCCAGTACTCTTTAAGGCCAGCGCGGTTCCTTTTCTGAAATGAATTTTCTCTGCCACCTGTTTTGCTTCATAGGCATAATTAAAAACCTTGACAACATCAACGTTTAGGTGTGCTGAGCTTAAGGAGATCAGATTGAAAACTTTAAGTGAATCGTCCTTTTGGGTTTTAACAAACTTCTTTAAGCTGTCGATTTGCCCGCTTTGGGGGAAGGCCGGCCGGAAGAATAAAATGGAAACAATACAAGCGACGAGCTTTAGCCGAATCATGGACGCAATTTACAAATCCATTCTGTTAGTGCGTAAAAATAAAGAATGAAAAAAGGAACAGGGTCTCTCCCGCTCCTTTTTCGCCTGGTCAATCCAAGAATCTATTTCAAAATCCTTACGGTCTTAATACCCTGTGAAGTGCTGATCCTGATAATATACAAGCCCGCATTCATTGTAGTAAAGTCAACTCGCAATTGGTGGCTCTCCGGATACCATGTAGAATTGAAAGTTTGAGGCAATCCATTAGCGTCCACAATAGTAATATCGCCGGGGGCGGGCTGGAGCATGGATTCATCAAAGGTTAATATCAAATAATCAACCACTTGGTTAGGGAACACCCCAATTCCATCCTGATGCTGAAGAACCCCATTGCCTTTTTTGCATCGTGCAGAGGAAGAACTTGCGTTGGATGCCACCGCTGTCTTTTTACCTCTATCGCAACTTGTGATCGTCCAGGTCAGTTTACTTCCTGTAAAGTAGACATCAAAGGTTCCTTCTCCAGAAGGGAATAATTCTGGGGGTTGACCGGAAAAAGAACCCTCACTTACAATCCGGTTATCCGGACCATTCGGGATAAAAATTGCATTTCCGTTCTCATTCTCATATTCAAAATGCGCTACATATCTGAATCCGGAAGGATGGTTGAATAATTCCTCAACACACTCCAGCTCGGGGCGAATAGACCGCGTTGTTGACGTGCAGCCATTGTTCACGGTCAGCGTTCCATTAACGTAGCTGCTGACTATGTAGTTTGCCGGTGAGTAGAACTGCAAATTGGATGGAGTAATGGAATAACTTCCCGCCATTGTGTAATCGCCTGAAACCACGTAGTCAGGTCCTCCGTAAACCACAATGTCCTGGTTGTCGCCGTTGACAAATCCTGTAATCGTGGAAGTAAATGCCGGCGTCTGTCCGGTAATAATGGTAACATCATTTGCCTTGACCACCAATGATGCCTGAGTAATCTTCAGATTGGCGCCAAAGAAATATAAGGCATAGTTGCTGCTCAATGCCAGGGTGCCTTGTGTAATGGTATAGGTACCGGCATTTTCACCAGCAGCCCTCGTTAACATTCCCGTAAACGCATCACTGTATGCTAAGGGCCCGTTCAAAACCTGATAAGTCAAAGCAGGATCCGTGGAGCCGTAAATCTTACTCTTCGCATCTGCAGTTACCGTTATGCTGCGGGCAGTGATTTCAAGATTGGCGCCTGTGAAGGTCAGTGCATAATTGGCATTGAGCGCCAGCGTATTCTGTTGAATTGCATACAACCCAACAGACTCGCCGTTAATCCTTGACAATACTCCGGTAAATGCGTCATTAAAGGCCAATGAACCGTCCGAAATCTTATACGTTAGTGTGGGATCTGGATTGCCATAGACCTTGATTCTGGCATCGGCGGTAACCGCTACGCCACGTATGGTAATTTCCAGATTGGCACCAGCATAGGTTAACACATAGTTGGCATTGAGTGCCAGTGTATTTTGCTGAATTGGATACAATCCAACGGACTCACCGGCGTCTCTCGATAATGTGCCGGTAAACGCATCACTGAAGGCCAATGATCCCGAGGTAATTTGATAGGTCAGAACCGGATCCAAATCGCCATAAACCTTCGTCTTCGCATCTGCAGTAACCATTAAACTTCTGGTCGTGATGGTTAGATCTGCGCCCGCATACGTGAGTGCATAGTTGGTATTGAGTGCCAGCGTTCCTTGTCCAATGGCATAGGTGCCTGCTGATTCGGGCAATTTACCGGATGTATCGGCAGCCCTTTGGAGCGAGCCGGTAAACAAGTCATCATACGCCAGATTTCCAGTGGTAATCTGGTAGGTAAATGACGGGTCCGGATTTCCGTAAACCTTGTTCTTTGCATCTGCCGTAACCGTTACAGGACGTGGGGTGATGCTGAAATTGGATCCTGTAAAGGTCAATGCATAATTATCACTCAGCAGGAGCGTCTCTTGCCCTACGGCATAATTTCCGACAGCATTTCCTTCAGCCCGTTTCATCGTTCCGGTGAAGGAATCACCTGTGGTCAAAGTACCAAGGGTAATAGTAAACGTCAATGCAGGGTCAGCGTCGCCATAGGTTTTGGTCTGCGTATCCGCCGTGATAGCAATTCGCGATTTGCCAACGGTAAGTTTCCCAAATTCGTACTTCAGGATATAGTTCACGGTAGGCGGCGGTAGCAGTCCGGATTCAATCAGCGTTACGGTGGGTAGAATATCGTACGTTCCGGCATTGATAATGCCCGTGCTTTCTTTCAACGCACCCTGTGAGTCTTTCAGTTTATACGTAGTTGAGTTGATCACGGAGGCTGTGTTTTCTTCATACTTGAATCCATCGACAACAGCCGTGTAGACTGGCTGTGGCTGCCCGTAAATCATCTCTTTCGTTTCCGAAGTGATCGTCAAAGTCGCAGGCTTGATGGTGAGCGTTCCCAGGCCATAGGAGATATCAAAGTTCTGTGAAAGGAATGCGCCGGGTACGATGGTATGGGTGCCCGCCGTGGTGCCGGTCACCATGTTGATAGGAACCAAAGCGGGAGATTCCCAATACTCCGTGCCGTCAGTGTTTGTTATCTTGAGATTATCCGCAACATCAGCCCCGTCAAGGATGGCCACTACACCACTATTGCTGGTATCCGTATCTGATCCCACCGTTGAACCGTTTACAATGGCCCCTCCATTCGACAATGCCCCTGAATTAACGATGGCGCGTGAATTGACGATGGCGCGTGAGTTGACGATGGCACGTGAGTTGACAATGGCACGCGAGTTAACAATGGCACGAGAATTCACGACAGGGAAGATCAGGGTTGCCGTATTCGGATCTATCTGATAGTCGAAGATGGATTGCTTATCGAAATCAACAACATTGGTAGTCTCCGGC
>JAYVRH010000734.1:0-3141 GCA_043776495.1 Cyclobacteriaceae bacterium | reverse complement strand
CCAACTTTTAGACAAGAAGTAATTATGAAACGTAGACTCATGACTACATTTAGTAGGCAATATGCAAGATCAGTAGGCAAAGGGCGGACTTTAGTCATTCAGCAACATCTAATCACTTGAGCGAACATTGCCTACTGTCCCTGCCTACTGCCTACTTTTAGATAAGAAGTAATTATGAAACCTAGACTCATGACTACATTTAGTAGGCAATATGCAAGATCAGTAGGCAAAGGGCGGACTTTAGTCATTCAGCAACATCTAATTACTTGAGCGAACATTGCCTACTGTCCCTGCCTACTGCCTACTTTTAGATAAGAAGTAATTATGAATCGCAGACTCATCACTACACTCATTCTCATCCTCAGCGTCGCACTCACGAACGCTCACGAATTCTGGCTGCAGCCGAAAAAATTCAGATACACAGTGGGTGAAGAGATGAAAGTGGATTTTATGGTGGGGGAAAGTTTTACAGGTGAATTCTGGGACTTGGGACGACACAAGGTTGAAAAAGCAGAGATGCATTCTTTCGGAGTTGTTAGGAACCTCATGAAAGACATAAAAAATACAAAAGGTAATAACCTGACGTATAAATTTATCAAAGAGGGGACTCACTTGGTAGCTCTCGAGAGTAATGCCGCATTTATTGGGCTTGACGCAGCGAAATTCAATGCCTACCTGAGGGAAGATGGGATGGAAGACATATTGGAATCAAGGAAAAGCAATAACCTATTGGACCAGCCCGCAAAGGAGTACTACAAACGATATGCTAAGCTATTGGTGCAGTCGGGAGCAAGGAAGGATGACACTTTCAGTAAACGGATCGGATTCCGGTATGAAATCGTCCCTTTGCAAAATCCGTATACCTTGAAATCGGGAGATTATCTTGAATGCCGTTTGATGTGGCAGGGCAGACCCTCCCCACATTCGCTGGTGAAAGTTTGGAGTCACGTGGGCAACCGGATTTTTCTTCAGGACATTTATACAGAGGATGATGGCACCATCAAATTCCCAATCAGCAACAATGGCCCCTGGATGGTGAGCGCAGTGAAGATGGTCCCTTCAGTAAAAGAGGGTGCTGACTACGAAAGCTCGTGGGCAAGTTTGGTATTTGGGATAGAATAAGCATTTGAGGTCTTTTTAAATCAGATAAAATGAGTGATTCACAGGGACGAATAAATTCGGATCAGGCGCCTGAGGCAGTCGGGCCTTATCCACATGCCCGCAAAGTTGGCGACTTATTATTTCTTTCCGGGGTCGGTCCGCGCAAGCGAGGCTCAAAAGAAATTCCTGGCGTTACGCTGGATGCAAAAGGAAATGTCATTGCTCATGATATTGAATTGCAATGCCATGCTGTTTTTGAAAACGTGAAATTAATTCTTGAGGCTTCGGGCTCCCGGTGGGAAAATCTGGTGGACGTTACCGTGTTTCTCACCCACATGAAGGATGATTTTCCCCGTTATAATAAAGTTTACGCCTCTTACTTTAAGGAAAACCAACCTTGTCGCACGACAGTGGAGGTGAATGCCTTGCCCACGCCGATTGCGATTGAATTAAAATGCATCGCTACGGTATAGTAATACTGCTGACAGCGGTGTACTATACCGCAAAGCTCTCGCCGCACCCGCAGGTACGAGATGCATTGGGATTAACAAACTGAAATCCCTTGCCATTCAGTCCGTCGGAGAAATCAAGCGTGGTGCCCAGGAGGTAGAGCAGGCTTTTTTTGTCTACCAATATCTTGATTCCCTTGTCTTCAAAGATTTGGTCAACGGGCTTAATCTGATCATCAAAGTTTAAGTCATACATCAGCCCGGAGCATCCTCCGCCCTTGACAGAAACACGGATATTATTGTTGGGCTCACGACCTTCCTGATGACGCAGTTCGATGATTCTCTCCTTTGCTTTTTCCGTTACGCTGATCATGATTTCTGTTTTTTTAATTAATTACGCCCCCACTAACCCGATTTCTAACTCACAGGATTCAATACAACACTAAAAACTGTAATTGTGTTCCTGTCCCTTCCATAATATAGTTTTTCGAGTGCCTCCAGAATATTGCCGGCTCTGAAATAAGAAGTATGCAGCTCATGCTCCGTTTTGGCAACCCATTGAATGGTATACGAATTTTCTTTCTCCTTATAATTCTGAACATAGTCCAGCATCTTGCGCAGAGCGTCCACTTTGTCGGCTCCCCTTTCGGAATGGAACAGGAACGACTGATTGTGGCGAGGATTGATTGTGATCAGGTCCAGCTTCACCATCCCTTCCTGCGTGCTGTATTCAAAGATAAGGTCAGACGTGCGCAAGCCCAGATAATCCTTTATCTGCTGCTGAACGCGGGCAGATTCAACGTGTGCGTCGCTTGCTGTTTCAGTCATTACCTTTGCCATGAGCTTTCTGGAAAACCTTGAGAATCCGTTAAAAGTTTCTTCTCTTGTACAAAAATAGCAAAGAACCACCAATTCAGTCATCATGGAAAAATTAGAGCACATCGGCATCGCTGTAAAAAACCTCGAAAAGTCCAGCAAGATTTTTGAGAAACTATTGGGAAAGGCACCTTACAAAACGGAGACCGTAGAACTGGAGGGGGTCCGTACATCCTTTTTTGAAGTCGGGGGGCTGAAGATTGAATTGCTGGAGGCCATCCGGGCAAATTCTCCCATTGCCAACTTCATTGAAAAACGGGGCGAGGGCCTTCATCACCTGGCCTTTGCGGTTGACGGCATTGAAGATCGGATGAAGGAGCTGTCGGCGGACGGATTTAATCTTCTTTCCGATCAACCCAAAGCAGGAGCTGACAACAAGATGATTGTCTTTCTTCATCCGAAAGCCACCAACCATGTGTTGATCGAACTCTGCGAGGAAAAGAAGGCTTAATACTTTTACTTTTGCCGGCTGAAAACGAAACGACCGGTAAACAAACCATGACCATGGAAGAGAAAAGAACTGAAATCGCACAGCTGGGAGAGTTTGGTTTGATAGACCGCATCAATGGCAATATCTCGCTCCGTCAACCCACTTCATTAAAAGGCATCGGTGATGATGCTGCTGTGATCGATGGCGGCGATGATGTACTGCTGCTTTCAACCGATACATTGATTGAGGGCATTCATTTTGATTTATCCTACATGCCCTTGCAAC
>JAYVRH010000733.1:0-3142 GCA_043776495.1 Cyclobacteriaceae bacterium | reverse complement strand
GCCAAGATAGTAAGTGCGGAATCCCTCCTTTTTTACGAGATAGTAGTAAAACAAAAGACCAAGCTCATGAAGCTCTGCTTCGGGCAAGAATAGAAGCGCCCGTGGTCGATTCTTTGGTGGAAGCGGCAACGAATCGATGGCGACTATAATTTTTTGACGGATGAGATTAGAAATGAAATGCTCTTGAGCCGGGCTGATATTACCGGTTAGCCATAGCACGCCAATCTTCTGAAGGAAGGCATAAACGATGGTAATAATTGTCTTTTCGAAGCCGTAACGAAGGATTAATCGATTCAGAATATGTTCAAAGTTCTCCTCATCCAAATCCACCATGGCCACAATGAGTTGGTCGATGTGAATGTCCGGACTGCTTGTTGAATCGCTAAGCTCAGTTACCTTCTTTACAAGTTCTTCAGCAGTGAGGTCGGCTATTTTGGATATTTTTAAGCCATTGTTGTTGAGAAGGGAGACGTTAATAATCTTTTTCAGATCATCATCTGAATAGGAGCGAATGTTGGTATCACTTCGTTGGGGAAGGATGATCCGATATCGTTTTTCCCATATCCGTATGGTATGGGCTTTGATTCCGGAAAGTTTTTCCAATTCCTTAATAGAATATTTACTCATGAATTTTACACACTTTTAGAAAATTTGAAAATTTGTTGAATAACCTAAAAAACAGCGTTTTGTTCAATTTTTTGTGAGAAAAAAGAATCTTCCCATCCACAAAGCCCTTCTTTGGTTCGAAAAAATGAACTGGAAGCCTTTTCAGTTTCAATTGGATGCGTGGGAATCCCATCTGAAAGGACAGAGTGGCCTGGTGAATGCACCGACGGGAAGCGGTAAAACGTACTCCCTGGTCGTCCCGATCTTGCTGGAAGGGCTTGAAACAAAAGACAAAAAAATTCAGGCAATATGGATTGCGCCCATCAGGGCGTTGGCAAAGGAGATAAAACTTGCCGCGACCAAAGCGTCAGAGGGCCTTGGATCGGAGTGGGCGGTGGGAATCAGGTCAGGGGACACAGGCTCAACTGAAAAGCTAAAGCAAAAAGAGAAACCTCCACAGTTTCTGATCACGACGCCCGAGAGCCTGCACCTATTGCTTTCACAAAAAAAATACACTGAGTATTTTTCAAGCCTTAAAACAATCGTAATTGATGAGTGGCACGAGTTGATGGGCTCCAAACGGGGAGTTCAGATGGAACTCGCGTTATCAAGGCTCAAAGTGCTGGCACCTGAATTAAAAGTGTGGGGGATTTCGGCCACCATCGGCAACATGGAACAGTCCATGCAGGTGCTTCTTGGTTCTGACTATGAAAAGAAAAAGCACAAAGTAATTAGGTCCGATATCCAAAAGAAGGTAGAGATCATTTCAATTTTTCCAGATGAACTGGAACGCTTGCCCTGGGCTGGACATCTGGGTATTCACCTACTCAACAAAACGGTGGAGATTGTCAATGAGAGCACCAGCACACTCATCTTTACCAATACCCGCTTTTTCGCAGAAATCTGGTATCAGAAAATGCTGGAGACAGCGCCCGAACTTTCAGGTCAAATTGCGTTACATCATGGTTCCATCAGCCACGAAATCCGACATTGGGTTGAGGAGCAATTGCATGAAGGAAAACTGAAGGCAGTTGTATGTACTTCAAGCCTGGATTTAGGGGTCGACTTCCGTCCAGTAGAAACAATCATCCAGGTGGGTAGTCCGAAAGGGGTGGCAAGGTTTCTTCAACGTGCAGGTAGGAGCGGGCATCAGCCAGGAGCAGTAAGCACGATTTATTTTCTTCCGACCCATTCACTTGAACTCATTGAAGCAGCGGCGGTGCGTGAAGCGATGCGAAGAAAGATCGTGGAGGACCGCATTCCTTATCTAAGATCCTTTGATGTATTGGTTCAGTATCTATTGACGTTGGCTGTTTCAGACGGCTTCAAGCCTGATGAAATTTTCCTCGAAATTAAAGGGACCTTTTGTTTTCAATCAATCTCGATGGAAGAATGGCAATGGGCCATTCGTTTTATTACCACCGGTGGTGAGTCGCTGACTGCTTATGATGAATACCGGAAAGTGGAGATTGAAAATGGAATTTACAGAGTCGATGACAGGAGGGTGGCAACACGACACCGCCTCTCCATCGGCACGATCGTGGGCGATACCTCTTTGCTGGTAAAATATGTAACAGGGAAATACCTGGGCTCCATCGAAGAAGGATTTATTTCACAACTTTCAACAGGTGATTGTTTTTGGTTTGCAGGCCAGAATCTTGAACTCGTACGGATCAAGGACATGGAAGTGCACGTACGAAAAACCAAGCGCAAATCGGGGCGAGTGCCTTCCTGGCAGGGTGGGCGGATGCCCTTGTCGTCGCAGATGAGTGAAATGGTCCGGATAAAAATTAATGAAGCGGCCGAGGGAATAGAAACCGATGAGGAGATGATATTTCTCAAGCCCTTGATGCAACTTCAATCCAAGTTGTCCCACCTTCCAAAGAAAAATGAATTCCTGATTGAATATTTGGAAACTGCCGAAGGGCATCATGTTATTATGTACCCTTTTGAAGGGAGACTCGTGCATGAAGGACTTGCTTCCCTTGTAGCCTACCGCATTTCGAGGATCAAACCCATCACTTTCTCCATCGCTATGAACGACTACGGGTTTGAGTTGCTCTCAGAACAGGAAATACCCATTTACGAAGCTATTGAAACAAATTTACTGGGGATCGACGAGCTTTATAAAGACATCCAGGCAAGCATCAATTCTGTGGAGATGGCAAGAAGAAAATTCCGGGACATTGCCTCAATAGCAGGGTTAGTGTTCAAAGGATTTCCTGGACAAAAGATTCGTGACAAGCACCTACAGTCCTCCTCGCAATTGTTCTTCAACGTTTTCAATGACTATGATTCAAGCAATCTTCTGCTGATGCAAGCCTATGAAGAGGTGATGGACTTTCAGCTGGAGGAAGCTCGGATGCGGAGGGCCCTTGAGCGAATCGGGCATCAAAAAATTATCATCAAGGAACCTGATAAACCAACGCCATTTGCCTTTCCCATTATCGTCGACAGACTCTCGCGGGATAAGCTCACCTCTGAAAAATTGGAAGACCGGGTCAAAAAGATGATTGTCAAATACAAGGAATAGCTT
>JAYVRH010000732.1:0-3147 GCA_043776495.1 Cyclobacteriaceae bacterium | reverse complement strand
ATGCCCCTGAGTCCGGCTGAGACAAGGGTTAATAATTTTGATGAAGTACCGATGGGTTACTCCTCAGAGCAGGCGCAGCTGGAAGCCATGCGTTGTTTGCAGTGTAAAAAACCAGCCTGCGTCGGAGCCTGCCCCGTTGGAATTAACATCCCTGCTTTCATTAAACAAATTGAACAGGGAAATCCAGTAGAAGCTGCCAAGGTAATCAGGCTGACCAATTTCTTGCCGGCAGTCTGTGGCCGTGTCTGCCCACAAGACAAGCAATGCCAGGCTGTATGTGTGGTCGGACGAAAACATCATCCTGTGGGAATCGGAAACTTGGAGCGGTATGCAGCTGATTATGAACGCATTCACAGACAATTGGAAATGTTTAATGTACCTCCTCCCACGGGAAAGAAAGTAGCCATCATTGGCTCAGGGCCAGCTGGCCTCACTGCTGCCTATGAGCTTACGGTGAGAGGACATGAAGTCATCGTATTCGAAGCATCACACCGCGCGGGTGGCGTCCTGGTATATGGCATACCCCGCTTTCGTCTGCCATTGCAAATCATTGACGAAGACATGCGTTATCTTGAAAAGCTGGGTGTCAAGTTTGTTTATAACATGGTCATTGGAAAGATATTCTCGCTAGATGACCTGCAGTTGCGTGAAGGATTTAGTGCCGTGTTTATCGGCACGGGTGCCGGTCTTCCCCGGATGCTGGACATACCAGGCTCCAACGCCAATGGCGTCTACTCGGCAAATGAATACCTGACCAGGATTTACCTGATGGATGCGGGAAAATTTCCCAACTACAGTACACCTCTCTATTCAGGAAAAAAACTTGCTGTGATCGGCGCGGGCAATACCGCCATGGATGTCTTGCGTACAGCAAAAAGGCTGGGTGCGGTAGCCACCTGTTACTACCGAAGGTCACACGAGGAAGCACCTGCACGGGCGGAAGAATTAAAACATGCGGAACAAGAGTTTATTAATTGGCGATGGCTGAGCAATCCTGTTGAGTTTATCGTGGACGAAAACAATTTTGTCAAACAAATTCGTTGCGAGCAGATGGAACTGTCAGAGCCAGACGCAACGGGCAGGCGCAAACCGATGCCTACTGGAAAATTCTTTACAGAGGATTGCGATACTGTAGTGATGTCACTCGGATGCAGTGTGAATCCCATCATCCCTTCTACCGATGCCGCCATTCGCACCAACAAGTGGGGTGTGATCCTGGTGGATGATTCAACCTGCCAGACCAGCAAGAAAGGTGTTTTTGCGGGGGGCGATGCAATTACCGGCGGATCGACTGTGATTTTAGCGATGGGTCAGGCTAAGAAGGCAGCTGCGGCCATCGACAAATTTCTGATAGGAGCACTGAAGGAAGAACCTCAAGTGCCGACCGATCCAAATTATTCTGTAAAAGATTGGAAAGCCACCTACCTCAAGGCCGTGAGCTGATGGTGCTTGTTCAAGTATCCTCTTTCAATTCAGGTTTTGTAAAAAAGCAAGGAGGTTCGCCATCTCTTGAGGTGTCATATTGCCCTCCAGCCCCTCCATCATCAGGGATGTTCCAAGCGAGGATAAATTCTTGATATCGCTTTTGTAGATCGTCACTTTTGTACCACCCATTTTCTTAAACACGATCAATTGATCTGTTTCAGAATCCACGATCCCCATGTGCACTTCTCCACCTTTAGTTTCCAGTCGATGGTTAATGTACCTTGTTTCTACTGCAGCATTGGGGTCAAGGATGTCATGCATCAACGACTCCTTACTTTTTCTGTTGATCTCTGTCAATACCGGGCCAACATCCTGGCCTTGCGATCCATAAATATGACAATGACTACACAAGGTTTGAAATACCTGAGCCCCCTTTGCCGAAAAACCCGTTAAGGTCAGTGCACTTTTCATGCCGTCCATCGCATCCTTGCGGTTAAGCACACCTGAATCAGAGAAGAGGGCTTCCGCTCTCCGCTTTGTATTTTCATCATCGGTCCACCAAAGCAAAGTTCTCCTGCGTTCTAGGTCAAAATTCATCTCACCGATATTAATCGTACCATTTTCCAGTCCTGTGAGTAAAGCATCATGGTGAATCTTGTGGTATAGTAATAAGTCGCCTGCAAGCCTTCTGATTTGCGGTCCGAGGCTCTTCCATCTTTCCACCAGTTTTATCCCAATAGAAGGCTCGGCATAAATTGCGAGTTGCCGCAGGGCTGCCTCCTGAATTTTTAGAGGTTCGGTGTTTTGCAAACATTGAAAGAGCACGTCTGCCTTTTGTGGATAAGGCAATAATTCGACCAACGCCATTTGCTGATAGCGAACACTGTCATTCAATGATTTATCCAGGACATTTTTAAGGGAGGCCTTGCTGTACTTCAGAAATTCAGAAGACGGCGGCAAGTTGAGTTTCTGACGAAAACTTGCCAGGATGGAAATGACCGAGATGTCTCCTGATTGTTCTAAAAGGCGAATGGTTGGAAGTAAAGTTTTGCCATCCATTTGGGCCAGATTACCCTTATTAAGTTGCGAGATCACGCTGTGCCTGATATCCTGGTTAAGGGAAGTTTTCGTAAGTGATTTCAATACTGCCTCTATGTTTGTGAGCGATGTATTGCAGGAGCTGGCCAGCGAAGTTAAGAGTGCCTCATGACTAGCGCCCAATTCTCCAGAGGCCACTTTGATAAATAATTCCACCGGTGCGTATTTAGATGCCGCGGCGATCGCCGCGATGTTCCACTCATCCATTTTTTTTGTAGCCGAATTAATTAATGCATTCAATATGTCATTCTTGGTTCGATCAAACATTTCCTTGGGAAGTGAACTGATCGTCAAGGCTGCCTGCATGCGTACGCGTTGATCCTCGTCAGCGATTGACTCCAGACATTTGCGAAGCAAGGCTTCATTCGATGTCAGATAATTTTCCGCTATCAACAGCGCATTCTCCCTCAATCCTGCCATTGGGTCATCCATTGCTTTCAAGAGTTGGTCGATGGTCAATTTACCTTTTGCCTCCAGTATCCATAACGCATGCAAGCGTGACATCGCTTCATCGGAATTCAACAAATCCACAAGGCTTTCAAGCTCCGCCTGATTTAATCTTTGATCCATTAGTAACCGTTGGGCCGTTTTCCTCACCCATTGATTGGGATGCTGCAGGCTGGC
>JAYVRH010000731.1:0-3154 GCA_043776495.1 Cyclobacteriaceae bacterium | reverse complement strand
TTGAAGGTGAAGCATTGAATTTGGACCATCAATGGCAAAATTACCACTTTTCATCTGTAAAAGGTGATCATTAGGTTAGGATTGGCAGCCAAGAATTTTGCAAAAGAAGTTCTTCAAAAAATCTAAATGATTTGAATAGAGAACATAGAATACTGAATCTTAAATATCGAAGCAGAACCAATTTCGAAATTGGACATTCAGCGTTGGATATTCAAGATTTGTATTTGAATTTTTTGTAAGCTATCCTAAAGCCTCAACACCCTTCACTTCTTCGGGCATCATTCGCTTGAATAAATTTTCGATTCCTGATTTTAGGGTTACGGTGGAGGAAGGACATCCACTGCAGGAGCCTTGCAGCGTCACCTTGACTATACCTTCCTGAAATGAGTGATAGGTTATAGCACCCCCATCCTGCTCAACGGCAGGTCGAATATATTCATCCAGGATGCTTTTGATTTTTTTGATCGTTTCAGTCTCTTCTTCCATCGGGGCAGTGGCAGGAGCCTTTAGGTCGAGGATCAACTTGCCGGACTCCAGAAACTTTTGAATATGGTCGCGCAGGATAGACTGTATCTCGAGCCATTCGACTTCTTCCTTCTTGGTGACGGTAATGAAGTTGCTCATGTAGAATACACGGTCTACAAAAGGGTACATGAAGAGCTCCTGTGCCAGGGGGGCATTTCTAGCGCTCTCAGGGTCTGGAAAGTCGAAACTCATTCCTTCAGGGACGAGTATTTCATTCACCACGAACTTCAATGAATTCGGATTGGGATTCGACTCCAGGTAGATGGATATGGCTTTAGGAACAGTCTGTAACATGGAGCATGATTTTGAGGAGAAACAAATTTAGTGATTTATGGTTCAGGCTGTCTTGATTTTATATTAATTAGATGGCGCCCCTTGGTCGTCGAGTGAATTTTCCCATTTACTCACCACCGCTGTAGCTACGCTGTTTCCTACCACGTTGGTAGCACTTCTACCCATGTCCAGCAGGGGGTCAATGCCAAGCAACAATGCAAGTCCTGCCTCAGGTATGTTGAAGGTGGCGAGCGTGCCGGCAATTACGACGAGCGATGCACGAGGCACCCCGGCTATCCCTTTGCTGGTGAGCATGAGCACCAACAGCATGCTCAATTGTGTCGCCAGTGGCAAATGCATGCCATAGGACTGTGCGATGAATAGCGAGGCAAACGTCATGTACATCATACTGCCATCGAGGTTAAATGAGTAACCAAGCGGCAATACAAAGCTCACGATGTTGTCTTTGCAACCAAATCTTTGCAGTTCTTCCATCGTTTTCGGGAAAGCTGCTTCACTGCTGCTGGTGCTGAAGGCCAGCAAGATGGGCTCCTTGATACGCCTGACAAGCATTGTTATTCGCTTACCAATGACAAGGTAGCCGGCCAATCCGAGCAGCACCCACAACGTCAAAAGGCCAAAGTAAAACTCTCCTATGAAAATGGAATAGGTCATCAAAATACTCAAGCCTTGTTTGGCGATGATGGCCGTCATGGCTCCAAAAACGGCTACCGGCGCTATGTACATAACGTAGCCAGTCACTTTTAAAATGACATGGGCAACGGCATCCATTGCTTTAATCACAATTTTCCCTTGTTCTCCGATCGCTGCAGTAGCCACACCGAAGAAGAGTGAGAATACAACGATTTGTAATATCTCATTCTTCGCCATCGCTTCGATCACGCTGCTTGGAAACACATGATATAAAAATTCTTTCAGCGACAAGCCAGTTTTGCTGATGCCGATATCATCAGTAACATCCGGTAATGGAAGATGCATGGCAACTCCCGGTTCAAAAATGTTTACCAATAGCATACCCAATAGGAGGCTCATGAGTGAGGCGCCGATAAACCATAAAAGAGTTTTGCCACCGATTCGGCCGACCGCCCTGATATCTCCCAATTTGGCGACGCCTACCACCAGTGTACTGAATACCAATGGGGCCACGATCATCTTTATAAGTCGTAAAAAGATATCCGCCAACAATGAAAACGGTCCTACTTTTTCCTCGCGGGCCGACAAGACAGCATTTCGTTCCCTGCCCAGCGATTTCTTTTTTAACTGAAGCTGAATCAGCACGGCGCTATCGGTTGCCTGTTGGAGGTCCGCTTTCAATTGCTCTATAGAAATATCAAGAGCGCTAAGGTTCTTATTCTCTTCGGACAGGTAAGTCTTGTTCAGCGCAAAGCCCACTGCGATACCCACCCCAAGAGCGATGATGATAAATAAAGTAAGCTTGCTTTTTTTGGCAGGAGTATTTGATACTTCCATAAACAGATGAATCGTAGACCTTCATTGCAATATAAGTGAAAAAAGATGGCCCGGAAT
Source organism: Cyclobacteriaceae bacterium (assembly GCA_043776495.1). Classification (GTDB taxonomy): domain Bacteria; phylum Bacteroidota; class Bacteroidia; order Cytophagales; family Cyclobacteriaceae; genus ELB16-189. The sequence goes on along the minus strand of JAYVRH010000731.1, from coordinate 808 downwards.
CACTGCACTCATTTTCACGAGCATTCTTACCTTCATTTACATACAATTCCCCATTGAATAGAAAATAGCAGTTTCAGGAGGGGCGCATTGCATTGTCTAGGATTGGATTTAAACCATGGCCATTCAATGCGCAACCCATAAAACAAATCTTCTGTTATCAACGGTTGTGTATCCGATAAAAGAGAATAATAATGCCTGATAACATCAACCCTTCACCGAGGCCGAACACCCACCAATGATAGTTTTGTGGGATGTAGGTTGAGAAAAACTGAAGTGACTTTTCTACAGAAATCAGGGGATACCCTTGGCCAAAACTAAAATAATCCCATGTCCAGGATAGCAAGACGATGGAACTTCCGCCAAGAATGAGAAGCCACTCAATCATGTTGATGCGACCTGGCAAATTGCGGAGGTCAATGTAATACAAAACGGCTGCAAGCAAAATCATTGTCAGCGAAACGATACAAGGTGTAAGCACTGGACCTACCCAGGGCACAGGCAAAAGAAAAAGTATGTCCCATGTCAATAATGATGCGGGCCAGTCAAGAATAAGTTTTAGAAAGACATAATAGAAAATATCCCAGACACCAAAAGCAATCAGAAAAAAAGCAAATCGTTGATAAGTCGATTGACCGGCGAGGACGGCCACAGCACTGAGCATAATGATGGTAGCGGCTTCTCTTAACACTTCCGTAAGCGCCAATGTTGGCTCCATCTCAGTCAATGGAAATTGAAAGCCATCTTTATAGTAAAGGGCACGGAGATAGATCACAACAGCAGCCTCCAGAAAACCCATGGCGATGCTAAA
>JAYVRH010000730.1:0-3160 GCA_043776495.1 Cyclobacteriaceae bacterium | reverse complement strand
GCATGGGTCTTCTTTCTTCCGATCTTATTGGCGATGGCTGGCAAGAACAGCGCGTAAATGGCAGACACTAAATTGTAAACTCCAAAGATAACACCGGTCCAATCCTGCGCTTCGCGATAAAGGGTTGAGCTCTTGTCGGTGATAGGTAAACCAATGATATGGGTGGCAATGGAATCCGTTGTAAACACCCACATACCAAACAGTGCAAACCAGGAAAAGAACTGCACTAAACCCAATTGCTTCATGGTTCTCGGCATGTTGGCAAAGTCTTTAAAGATCGAGCCGATTCCACCATGATTGCCGGTGCTCTTGCCATGATACTTTTCGTATTCTGCGGGTGAGTATTCTTTCGTTTTCAATACGGTCCACAAAATGCTAATTAGGAAAATGGTGGCACCAATGTAAAAGGCGAGCTTTGTGTTGAATGCCACAACTCCTTCCGGTGCTTCATTGGAAATGCCAAACCAATTGTGCAAAACATAAGGAAGCGTAGACCCCACTACAGCTCCCACACCAATGAGGAAAGTCTGAACCGAAAAGCCCATGGTCCTTTGCGAGTCGGGTAAATTATCCGCTACCAATGCTCTGAATGGTTCCATCGCCAGGTTAAAGCAAGCATCCATGATCATAAGAAATGACGCCCCAATGATGAGAATGGGAGCAAATTGCCCAAGCATACCCGCATTGGGCATCAGCAACAAGGCACCTGCCGACAGGATTGCTCCGGCAAGAAAATACGGTTTTCTCCTGCCAACTTTATTCCAGGTTTGATCACTGTAGTGCCCTACGATGGGTTGCACAATCATCCCGATTAAAGGGGCCGCAATCCAAAACCAGGAAAGCTGTTCAACTTCTGCTCCATAGTTTCGCAGGATGCCGCTGGCGTTTCCATTCTGCAAAGCAAAGCCAAATTGAATTCCCAGAAATCCAAAACTCATGTTCCAGATCTGCCAAAAGGTAAGCCGTGGTTTTGTTAGGGTTGTACTCATGTTCTTATATTAATCGTTTAGTTTAGGAATGTCCCATGATCTTAGAGTATACAAATGAGAGCCCGATGTTACATTTATAGTGATGTAGACACCTACTAGAATCTGGTACTCTCATCTTTGATATGATAGCAATTTGGTTCACGCAAAAACTGCAAAGGCAATGCAATCATAGGCATTTCTCTTTGCGAACTTTTGCGGCTTTGCTTGAAATGCATTTTTCATTTTGTAATACGTTAATCACCAGGATATAACGATCTGCTCCGCCGAATAATCAAATTGAGACATGATTACTTCCTCCTCACCCATACTGTCAGGATCATTAATAGGATCATACTTTTCAAGTGGAAGGAAAAATGAGTTCATGCCTTTACCGCAGGTGATGGACTGCCCGTTTACGCTCATCTGAGTGAGTGGACCAAAGCCATGCAGCAGCAACTTCACATTCTTCAACGGGCTCGTGAAATTCCCAACCTGCTTCTCAAAAGTGATTTTCTTTTGACCGGGGGAGAAGTGGATCATCCTCCTTGCAAAGTCAAGTGATTCATATTGATAACTGGTCCCATCATCTTCGTAGAATTCAAATTGGGTTTCTGAAGCACCGTAGTAAACATGAAGCACAAGTTCTTCCACTGTTTCTTTCGTGTTTTGAACAGGGCGCTGCATGGGCAGGATCGCGCCCCCTTTCACATAAACCGGAAGCTTATGAATGGGGGTCTCCACAATAACCTCCTGGTTGCCATGATATTTTTTTCCATCAAACAAATAGTACCAATCGCCTTCAGGAAAAAATACTTTGAGATAGTCTTTATTACTTTCAACCGGCGCTACCATAATAAAAGGGCCCAGAAAATACTGGTGTTGAAATTGACCATGATAAACCCGATGATCATGAGGGTGATCAATGGCCAACGAGCGCTGCACGGGCATACCTGATTGAGATGCTTCGTAAAATAAGGAATACAAATAGGGCAGAAGTTGATATCGAAAGCGTATGTAGTTCCTTGAAATCTGCTCCACCTCTTCTCCAAAGGACCAAGGCTCGGAATCTTTCGTATTGATCATAGTATGACCGCGAAAGAACGGGGAGAAGGCTCCAATGGAAATCCATCGGGCGAAAAGATTTTTGCTTGCCTCGCCCACAAACCCGCCCACGTCGTACCCACAAAAGGCAACGCCAGTAAGCCCCATGCTATTCACCATTCGTACACCCAACATCATATGTTCGTCGTATGAGACATTGTCACCCGTCCACACTGCCGAATAGCGCTGCACACCTGAAAATCCAGAACGCGTCAGGTTGAATGGGCGCTGTCCATGCAGGAGCTTCTTTGCGGCTTCAAACGTGCTCCGTGCCATTTGAAAACCATAAAGGTTCCGGGCCTTTCGTGAGGAAGCTTTATGACCATCAAAGTCAAATTCCAGGTTTTCAGGAATCATGTTACCCCAGGTGGCAACTTCATTCATATCGTTCCAAAACCCCTGAACACCGAGGTCAGAATAACTTTTGAGTTTCTCCCCCCACCATTGCCGTGCTTTTGGATTCGTAAAGTCAGGAAAATGACACCATCCCGGCCACACCTGGCCCGTATAATTTTCTCCATCAGGATACTTTACAAAAATATCTTTCTTCAAACCGTCTTCGTAGGTCTCGTAATCTTTCTCAACCTTGATGCCTGGGTCGCACATCAGCACCACCTCAAACCCTCGGGATTTCAAATTGGCAATGAGTGCTTTTGGATCTGAAAAATGCTTCTTGTCCCACGTAAAGATTTTGTACTTGTCCATGTAATGAATGTCCAGTACAATCACATCAGCCGGAATCTGTTTTTCACGAAATGTATTGGCCACACTCACACCTTCCTTGTCGGGATAATAGCTGTAGCGGCACTGCTGATAGCCAATGCTCCACTTCGGGGGAAGTGGAATACGGCCGGTGAGCCAGGTGTAATGCTGAATGATTTTCGCAACAGAATCTCCACCCATGAAATAATAATTCATCTCGCCTACATCGGCAGAAAAGCTGGAAAACCGATTATTGGAGGCACCGAAATTGAAGAAAGTCTTATGGGTATTGTCAAGGAAAATTCCGTACTGAACATGATGGTGCAGCCCAATATAAAATGGCATGGAGCAATACAATGGGTCCGAACCGTTATTGTATGCATAGGCAT
>JAYVRH010000729.1:0-3162 GCA_043776495.1 Cyclobacteriaceae bacterium | reverse complement strand
TGCATGCCGCGAGCAGACGATCTGCCAATGTTTGAAACTTCGAGTCAGGTGACTCCTTGTCCTCACAACCCGATCGGAGCAAAAGGCGCAGGTGAAGCGGGCTGCATTGGTTCGACACCTGCTGTGGTCAACGCCGTCATCGATGCTTTGTGGAGCTGCGGAAAGAAAGTCAAAGACATCCGGATGCCACTCACGCCTGAAAGGGTGTGGAATGTTTTGCAAAGCTGACCTATACCAGACACCAGTTACTAGATACCAGATACTAGACACCAGACACCAGACACCAGAAACTAATCACCATGATCCCATCATCCTTCACCTATCAGAAAGTCAAAAGTGTAAAAGAAGCCCTGACCGCCCTTGCATCCACGGATGCCAAATTGCTCGCCGGTGGGCACAGCTTGATACCCACTATGAAACTGCGCCTTAGCGAACCTTCGAAGCTGGTGGATATTGCCTCCATCAATGCGCTTCGAGGTGTTAAAGAGTCCAGTTCTAAGATCGTGATTGGCGCTGCGACGACACATCAGGAAATCGCTTCCAACAAAGCCATTCAAAAAAAGCTTAGCATTTTTGCGCAGGGAGCTTCTTCCATTGGCGATATTCAAGTGCGCAACAAGGGGACGATTGGCGGCAGTCTTGCTCATGCGGATCCTGCGGCTGACTGGCCCGCGGTCGTACTTGCGGCAGATGCCACCATCGTTGCGCAAAGCAAAAAAGGTTCACGTTCCATCAAGGCCACGGAATTCTTCAAGGGAATTTTCTCCACAGCATTGAAAGAAGACGAGATCATTACATCGATTCAAGTTCCAACTCCAGCCGGAAGCAGAGGTGTATATCTGAAATTCGCACAACCCGCTTCACGTTATGCGATGGTTGGATGTGCCGTGATGAAGTTCGCTGACGGAAAAGTGAATATCGCATTCACCGGTGTATCAAGTTGCCCTTTCAGAGATACCGCTGCCGAGAAAGCCATCGCAGGAAAGAAACTTGACGCTGCCGCCATCGATGCGGCGGCAAAAGCGGCTGCCGAAGGCATGACCATCCTAAGTGATCATTACGCTTCAGAAAAATATCGCAAGCACCTGGCTAAGGTATTTCTCAAGCGGGCACTGACAGCTTTAGCGTAAAAAGTTTGCCTACATGGTTCGACACCCTTCGGGGTCGACTGGAGATTGTCGCATGTCTGTCCTATAAACGTTCAAACACTTCGGGATTGTTGGAACACTGCTTATTGACTCTCCTTAACTTAATGACATTGCCCAGAGGGGTCGAACATCAGAGTTGCAGTTAGGATCAGGTTTGAATAAACATAACAAAGTTGTAGGACTTTAGTCAATTAGAATTCCCTGAGCTCAAAGTGGACAATTGTGGCTTTGTGAAATAACCTTCACAAATATTCATTCTTAGCTTTGATCACAGAAGCCATGATGCTCAATGCAATCTCTTTCGCACCCAGCGCATTGATATCTACACCGATGGGCGCCTCAATGCGCCGGATGTCCTCATCAGAAAAGCCTGCCTGAGTAAGACGGGCCATTCGTTTGTCATGGGTCTTTCTGCTGCCAAGCGCCCCAATGTAGGCCGCCTTCGATCGCAGAAGAATCTTTAGGGCGTCATCATCGATCTTCGGATCATGAGAGAGCACCACAGCATAGCTATAAGCATCTAGTGGATATTGATCTAAAACTTCAGAAGGATATTTCACCACGATGGAATCAGGAGCCTGAACAAACTGTGTGCGGTCGGCAAAAGCGCCTCGGGGGTCAATGACAATGGTTTCAAAGTTATGGAGGTGTGCGAGCTGAACCAGGTCGGCGGTGATGTGGGCGGCTCCGATAATCAGCAATTGACTTCTGCGAGGAAACACTTGAATGAAATATTGGGTCTCTCCGATCGTAACGGATTCATGAACCCTTTTGCTGTAAGCATCTCTTGCCTTTTCCTGTAACCCTTCAGGCAGGGCAGCACCCACCATCGTTCCTTCCATCGACAGGAAAGTATTGGTGGTCGCTCCGTCTGTCAATGCAGTAACAAGCACTCCGCTTTTATTGGCATTGAGTGATTGTATCAGCGCCTGCCAGACGTTGGCTTCTTGCGACTGACCGGTAGGAAAGGATTGCAAATAGACCTGCACTTTCCCTCCACAGGTCAGCCCTACTGACCACGCTTCATCATCGCTAACTCCGAAAGCCAATCGTTTTCCCAACTGCTGCGATATGACATTCTTTGCTTCTTTTACAACAGCCCCCTCCACGCATCCTCCGCTCACCGATCCGGCCATCTCACCGTCGCGCGAAATGATAAGGGCAGAACCGACAGGTCGGGGTGATGAACCCCATGTCTGAATTACCCTCGCTATGGCAAACGGTTTCCCCTCACGGGCCCATGCTGTTATTTGAGGAAGAAGTTCTTTCACACTCAAAAAGTTATTTTTACACTATTAAAACTACTACCTCAACCGAATAGCTTTAGAGAAAAATATGCCTTAATTTTATCTCCATGCATTCGGAAGACAAATTCGAAAACCAATCCTGTACCTGCCCGACGCATCACAAAGTAAGGATTAATAATCCTCATTATCCACTGCTGAGCAGTTTGTTGATTGCGTTGCTACCCAAGTGCCCATTTTGCATCATGGCCTATACCAGCGCGATCACCGTTTGCAGTGCCAAGTCGATGTCAGAATTTTTCCCTCAATGGACTTCCTGGATTTCTATATCCCTGTCCCTGATCACACTGGGCATAGTCGCGTGGAATTACAAAGGAATGAAAACGATTATTGCATGCTTGCTTATCCTGGCTGGAATCTTTTTAATCGTTCAAAGCGAATTATTCACTGGGCAACTCATTTCCTATTATTGGGGCTGCATCCTTCTGTTCATCGGAGTATGGCAAAATGGTAGCCTCTCCTGGTTTATAAAGCGAATCTTCCCCAAGAGATTTGAAAGACTTATTCCTCATGGCTAGAATCAAATTCACAGCTGCATTGACACGCTTCTTCCCCGACCTGACTGAAATGGAAATCCAGGGGACAACGGTGAACGAGGCGCTGCTCAACGTGGAAAAAAAATATCCCGGCATTCTCAACTACATCGTGGAAGACAATGGACGGCTCCGCAAGCATGTCAATATTTTTCTGGGCGAAGAACTCATCAAGGA
>JAYVRH010000728.1:0-3174 GCA_043776495.1 Cyclobacteriaceae bacterium | reverse complement strand
AAATTCATTGCAAGTATGTCGTTACTTCTCCAGACGTAACTGAAGAGGAGCTTAGTAAAACGGCGGGGCTTGCTTTGGAAAAATATTGTTCGGTGGCCTCATCCCTGAAATCGGAGATTACGTTTTCTGTGGAAGTGATACGGGGTAATTTGTAAAACACCCGCTGCTCTCGGGAACAATTCTCGACTGCACGACAACTTCGGCTTTCAGTGTTCGATGTTCAGGGTTCATTGTTCCAGGGACTCAAACCAGGAACTCGGAACCAAAAACTCGGAACTAGCAACCAAGAACTCGAAACCAGGAACTCGCAAGCGAAACTCGGAACTCGGAACCAAGAACCAGAAACTCGGAACCAAAGCTTTTAGCCATATCACTATAAATCATAAATTCCAACCTCGCTGGCAGGCGATCTATATCCAATTTTCAAAGCTTAATGAATCCATAGACTAGCCCTCCACAACCCTTCCATTCAGGATCAATTTTTCAATCAGATGACTTCCGAAACTGTAAGGAAGGAACGAGTAGGAATTCATTGGAATAGTAATAAAAACATTGGCAATTTTTCCAACCGTAATGCTTCCGTGTGTATTCAACAGTTCCAAAGCATAAGCAGTATTGATCGTCGCTGCATTGATGGCCTCTTCAGGGGTCATTTTCATTTTGATGCAGGCCAACGAGAGCATCAGTGGCATATTTCCGCTTGGGGCACTGCCCGGGTTATAATCGGAGGCGATGGCCAATGGTAGGCCGGCGTCAATCATTTTGCGGGCGGGCGTGAACGGCAAATTCAAAAAGAAAGCCGCGCCTGGCAAAGCGGTGGGCATGGTGGTTGTTCCTTTCAATACTGCTATCTCTTCATCTCCAATGTTTTCAAGATGATCCACACTCAGGGCACGAGTCTTCACCCCCACCTGCACACCCCCGGAGCGATGCAGTTGATTGGCATGTATCCGTGGCTTCATGCCCAGGCTTCGCCCAGCCACAACGATTTTCTCCGTCTCCTCGGGCGTGAAAAATCCCTGTTCGCAAAAGACATCGATGTAATCAGCAAGTTTTTCTTCCGCGACAGCGGGTATCATTTCTTCTAAAACAAGCCGCACATAGTCTTCCTTTTTCATTTCCCTGGGCACGGCATGCGCTCCAAGAAAGGTAGTCCGTACAGTCAATGGAGTTTCCCGGCCAATACGCCGTGCTACCCGGAGCATCTTCAACTCATCTTTAACAGTAAGTCCATAACCGCTCTTGATCTCTACAGCGCCCGTTCCCGTTCTGATAATCTCAAGAGCACGAGGCAATGATCTTTCGAACAATTCGTCTTCTGAAATCTTCTGTATTTTACTTGCAGAATTAAGAATTCCACCGCCACGCGCCGCTATTTCTTCATAAGTGGCTCCTTTTATTTTTATCACAAACTCCTCCTCGCGCGAGGCAGCATAAACCAAATGGGTGTGACTGTCTACGAAACTGGGAAAGACAAATCCTCCTTTCACGTCAAGAGTTTCCATTGAAGAAACATCCGGAAGTTCTGTCATCTTGCCGAAGCCAGCTATTTTACCCCCTTGCATCACGAGAAAAGCATTTTCTATAACAGGGAGGCTTGCCATCTCAACCCCTGCAAGAAAGTGTGGAGTAGATTCACGAACCTGAATGAGACCTTTGATATTAATAATGAGCAGGTCAGTAGTCATACCGTTACTCGATGGGAACTAGTTCTCCTTTATGGAAGTAAACAAATGGCACTTCCTGGTTGTCGTGGGTAGAGGTAAGTAGATAGCCCTTTGATAACGAGCCCGGGAAGAATCCGTCAGTCAGAAGTCCTTCTTGAAAATACACACCATATTTTTTCATCGCATGTCCTATAAACATCATGAAATCATAACCGATCTTGGAATAGTTGAAGTACTCAGGAGGATACGAACCATGTTCTTTTATAAACCTCCTTCGATACTCAACGAATGCGGGCAGGTTGAGGGGGGTGTAAGTCGGGGCCGAAAGCATGACATGCAGTCGTTCGTACTTGGTCAAATCTACCGAAGTATTATCCAGCCAGATTTCTGAACCGACAATAATCACAGAGTCCCTACGGGTATCCACGCTGCTGATCACTTTTGTATAAATCAGCGGTTCATCTGAAGCTACATAGACGCTTCCTATGCTGTCGATCTTGAGGGTAAATTGTATTGGGTCCTTAAATTCATCAAATTCTGTTGGTGTAGCAAGTATTGATATAATTCTTGCAGCGGTTTCCTTACGGAATTGCTCCATCCAGACAATGTTGATACCGAGTTCTTTGGCGCGGGCAGCAAAATTTGCAGCCATCACTGAATCTTTTTGCTTATCGCCATACATCACCATGCAGTTTTTATTCTTAATCCTGGCGGCCAATAATTCAGCAGATTTAATTCCGAGCGTCTCGTTTGAGGGCTGATACAAAAATGCAAATGGGTTTTGCCCCACGAAATCCGAATAGCTTGAGACTGGGTGAATCATGTTGGTCTGGGTCCTTTCTGAAAACTCTCTTACGATCTTTGCTTCGCTTCTGAATAATGGGCCTACAATCAAGTCCGTATTCTTCAACTCTTCGAGCTCCAACAATTGCTTCAGGGCGCTCTGACTACGCTCCGCATCGTTTGGACTACCCTCGGTATCATAGGCAAGCAAATTGATTTGAGTGCCCTGCTTACCAAGAGTGTCGTTGGCCATGCGCATACCTTCATACAAATCCAGCATCACCTGGTTCTGTTTTTTTACCGGCGATGGATCGAGCGTGGAGGCCAGGAAAGGAAACAGCACACTTACATGATATGAATCCTTAAATACTGGCATCGATGTCCTTGAAAAATATCGCTCACGGGGAAGTCCGAAAGCAGTGACAACGGATTCCAATAATTCTATATCCTGTTGTGCCGGAAGCTGGCGGCTGATGGACCGTGCCAACGCCATTCCCACCTCATTATCTTTTGGATAATCTTCCCACATCATCCTCAATATTTCAGGATCTGTAATTTGAGCAAGGTAATGCCGTTTCAGTTTGGATATTTCCTCCATCTCAATGAAGTCCTCCTGCTTAACACTTTCCAGCACATGCATCCCCTGAAAGTATTCATGCTGGTCAAAGTAGAGTTTGGCAAGCCAGTAGTTTACCTCGTTCATCTGGTCCCAGTCAGGATAGAC
>JAYVRH010000727.1:0-3184 GCA_043776495.1 Cyclobacteriaceae bacterium | reverse complement strand
CGAGTTCCACATCGCGGACGCTTTCCCCGTACTTGCATCGGCGACCCAAACAGAAAATTTCACGCCTGCCACCACATTTAGAAGCTCTCCGACCTTTGTACCAGGCTGCCGGATGAAAGCCACTTGTGCACCATCGGGCGACCAGACGGCCAACCTGTCATTGCTTACATCAGGAGACATCCAGCGAATGGATTTTTTGTCGATGTTGTAAATGCCAATAAAAGAATGATCACCCCGATCGCTGGTAAACAGCACCTCATTACCAATGGGTGAAAATTGGGGATCTGAAATCCTTCCACGTGCGATGAACAACGGCTTTGGTACCGCATTCACATCCATCGGCGATTCATAGATCTGACCATCTTTGGAAAAAATGAATTTGACCAAATCTTTCTTATTGAACAACGGGCTATTGCCCAAAGTAATTTTAGCGGGTGGGCTCTTAGAAGAAATCTCCTTATAGTAAATGGCCATCTCCGCACCCTCTGCCAGGCTTGCCGGGTTTGGACTTTGCCCAACCTTGTTTGCTTCACCTCCCCGCACAAATAAAAGTTTTGTCCCGTTGGGCGAAAAGGCTAGTTGTGATATTTCCTGACCGTCATCCTGCTGATAGTCCGTGAGCAACCTGGGAAAATCCGATCCGGTCTTAACAATGATGTTCCGTTTGCCATGATCATTAATGACCCAGGCGATATTTTTTCCATCAATCGAAGAAGCTAATTCCGATTCGACCGGATGGCTCAAAAAATCCTCAAGCTTCGCGAGGTTTTGTGAATAAGAATTTAGGGAAACGTAGAGCAGAACAACAATCAAGCGGATCATATGATATCTCATTTTTGAGAAAGGTACTCAAAAAGGGAAAGTCAAAAAAAAGATAAACCAATGGATTTCAAGATTTGATCGGACGCAAAAGTGTGGGGATGGAAGCCAGCCAACTTATTAGGCATAGTAATGGGTTGTTCACATCAACGGCATTCAATATCTCGTTGACCAATTTTCTACGCGAATTCCTTTGTCAGGTTATATTACGGGCTGAACAAATCCGGCTCTCCTTTAAAATTGAGCGTACCGCTCATCTCCATGAAGGTTTCTAAACAGAGGATCAACCTTTTACGAAAACAAATTACCAAGCCAATAACTTTATTCAATTTAGTTTCAATAATCGTAAAATCTCGCTGTATGCAGGAATTTTCATGAGATATTTGTTATCGGGCCATGATTTTATTGATTGGATTTGAAAGGGGTCATGCCGCTCATAAGCCTCATAGGCATACCGGATGGCCTCTTCATTTTTATTCAGCGCGGCCGATGCAATCGATAATAAAGAAGGAAGCACATGGCCGGTGCTTGCCCTTAGCATAAGTTCATTGTAAATAGTTTCTGCCTTGGTTAGCTGTTGATCATCAACATAATTCACCAACAATGAAGTAAGGGCCCAGGCATGCCGACCAGAAATTTCAAGAGCATAATTTATGGCCTCGCTCGCTTTGTTGAATTGACCGGACCAATGGTAACAGTTGCCTAACATGTACCAGGCCAAAAAAGAGCCCCTGTCGTACTCAACTGCCTGTAAAGATTCCTGCACACCACTCCCTCTACCTGATATAGCTTTAGCTATACCAAGAATTGTATGAGCATAAGAAGATAATGGATCATTCCGAACAGCTATTGTGGCTTGCTCAATGGCCTGATCATTAAGTTCACGAACTTGCTGAAGGTAAAATATGGAATACCAGGTGAGGGCTTGCATGTATTTTGGATTTAACTCAAGAGCTTTCAAATACTCCCGCTCCGCTTTCTCCCAATTGCGTTCATAAAGCAACGCTATCGTTCCCAACGCTGCATGGGATTCCGCCAGGTGTGGCCCTGTCTCTATTGCCCGGTTTGCCGCATGGAGTGCCTTGGGCCAGACCTCTTCGGGCGGAATAAAGCTATGATGGCAAAGCATGGAATAGGTGTCCGTAAGGCCTGCCCATGCCAGGGCATAATCCGGATCGACTTTCAGTGCTGCTTCAAAGCACCTCAGTGCCTCAAACATTTCAAGGCCTCTTTTATAATACAATGCACGTCCCTTTAGGTAGAGTTGATAGGCCTCTACATTGTGTGTTTGGGACCTTTCAACAGGTTTCCCTGCTTGATCGGAGAATGTAATCTTTAGTTTATCTACGATGGCCTTGGCGATTTCATCCTGAATAGCAAAAACATCATGAAGTTCGCGGTCGTATTTTTCAGACCAGTGGTGATAACCCGTGGAGGCCTCTATAAGCTGGGCAGTGATGCGTATGAGGCTTCCTCCTTTGCGAACACTGCCTTCCAATACGTAGTCAACATTCAACTTCTCAGCAATAATCCGGAGATCTTCGTTCTTATTTTTAAAGCTGAAAGAGGAAGTTCTGCCCGCTACATTCAGGTCTGGAATCTGAACAAGTGTATTAATAATCTCTTCCGATATGCCATCACTGAAATAATCCTGATCAACATCGTTGCTCATATTTACAAACGGAAGCACAGCAATCGATTTTTGTTTTGCACGGAGAGCATCGGATTCAACTTTTGATTGGTTGACATGATCCGAACGTGCAACATGCCAATCCTTTTGATTCATGCTGAACACAAGCTCCCGGATGGCATTGGCCAGTTTATTGATCTGGTCCCGATAAAATATCGGTTTTAGATTATCAAATGGATGATCTTCACTTGCCCGCAACGGACGGTTAACGCCAGACGTTTTGAAGATGAAGTCAACACACCTTAATTGACCAATCTCGCTCTCCAGCAAAGCTTTGTCACTGGCATCAATTTCATGGATACGCACGGGAATCACGCGGCTTGTCACATTACCATTGGGGAGCCTCACCTTCAAGCCAAAATCATCCTCCCCCGCCAGTTTTATGAAAGGCAACAACTCATTGTTCCATGCATAACTTTTAATGTCGCAGTAGGTTTTGGAAAGGATGGGGATAAACACCAGGCATTTGAGTTTACCCTGAATGGAATCCTTTACATGATGTGTTTCCAATAAGCCATCCTGCGGATTCTCATCATAGTAAATGGAAACCACTTCCTTGAATGTTGCTTCCAGTTCTTTCCGGAGGTTATTAACAAATTCCGTTACCCATCCATCGTACTTGTTGTCTTTTTGACGGTAGCTGATGAAAATATCATACTCATAGCCAGGTACAAT
>JAYVRH010000726.1:0-3184 GCA_043776495.1 Cyclobacteriaceae bacterium | reverse complement strand
AGCGTTACCATCGTGGTGAATTTTTCCATGCTGACAGCGTCAAGTTTAAGGATTCGCTCAAATATCATACACTCAATGGCCGCTCGGTATATGGCGGTGGCGGGATCATGCCCGATTACTTCGTTCCGCTGGACACCACCCAAAACAGTCATTACCTCAACGAACTATATATCTCCAATTCCATGCAGGAGTACACCTTTAACTATACAAACAATCATAAAGAAGAACTAAAAAAAATGGGGTATGAAAAATACTTTCGGAATTTTGACATCACAGAAGACATGCTCAAAAGACTGGCGAAAGTAGGTGAAGGGAACAAAGTACCAGCCGATTTCAAAGACCTTGAGGCCCACAAAAAAATCTTTCAAATTAATGTCAAAGCGCAAATCGCCCGCCGGATTTGGAACAACGAAGGCTTCTATCCTATCTACAACGAAAACAACGAGGTGCTGCAACAGGCAATCAGGCTGTTCGACAGAATACCCGATTTGAATAGGGCTAAAATGTAGAGAATCGTACCTGATTCTGTCTGAATCCTGGAATTTCAGCAACTCGTGACCTCCCACACAGCGGTTTTGCATAAATTGTGATGTAAATTAGAATTACGATGTATTACCATCACCTGGGTCAAGTTCCCGCAAAGCGCCACACACAGTTCCGTCAACCGGATGGAAGTTTGTATCATGAAGAAGTCGTCAGCTCAGAGGGCTTTTCAGGGATTTACTCTATTCTATATCACATCAATCCACCCACCCGAATCAAGAAAATAACGGATCCGGTGAAATATGGTCCTACAAAATTAGGAGACTACGGCCTTCGCCAAACGCATTTGAATACATCAAAAGTGGCTACTACGGGAGCCGACTATCTGGAGGCACGCAAAGTATTGTTAATGAACAACGATTGTTCGATGGCCATATGTTCTCCAACGAAACGATCGATGGATTATTTCTATAAAAATGCTGAAGGGGATGAGGTATTGTTTATCCACGAAGGAGGCGGACGACTCTTCACACAATTTGGGAGGCTCGATTTCCGTCAAGGAGATTATGTGGTGATTCCTCGTACTGTGATTTACAAACTTGAATTCGACGAAGGCCCTTTGCGGTTGTTGATCATTGAATCCGTCTCTCCCATTGAGACCGTAAAACGATATCGGAACCAATTGGGACAGTTGCTGGAGCATTCGCCGTATTGCGAGAGAGACATCCGGCCCCCACAACAACTGGTGCCAGATACAAGGAAGGGCGAGTTTCTTATGAAGATCAAAAAGCAGGGGCATTTGCATCAATATTATTATGATTATAGCCCTTTGGATGTGGTGGGATGGGATGGCTTTTTATGGCCCTATGCATTCTCTGTTCACGAATTTGAGCCCATTACGGGTCGTATTCATCAACCTCCCCCGGTACATCAAACTTTCCAGGGCCACAACTTCGTGATCTGCTCTTTTGTGCCGAGGCTGTTTGATTATCATCCTCTCTCCATTCCGGCTCCTTACAACCACAGCAATATTGACAGCGATGAAGTGCTCTATTATGCTGAAGGAAATTTCATGAGTCGCAGGGGCATTGAGCGCGGTTCTTTCACACTTCATCCTGGCGGGTTACCCCATGGTCCACACCCTGGCACGGTGGAGAAAAGCATTGGAGCAAAAGAAACAAAGGAGTTGGCCGTTATGTTGGATACTTTCCACCCATTGTTCCTGACTACGGATGCTGCTGAGTTTGTTGATAAAAATTATCCAATGAGCTGGACCGACGAGGCCGGAGGCTTTAATGAGGTAAATACTCCATAAATAGAACCGGTCACACTGAATTCCTGCATTCCTTGGGGATCCTCCATCCTTACAACCTTTGCAATCTCATTGCGAGGAGGGATTGAAAATTTATTATCCTTCAGTTACAGTAGCCCAGATACCATTTCCAATGGTCAATAACGATGCAATCTTACTCAGGTAAACCAATTTTAATCGAATTATCTTAATCTCATGCAAAAATTCTCCCTTGCCAATCCAGGTTCGTTGGTCAGACATTGACCAAATACCGGCATCTCCGTCATTCGGTATATTATGACTAAGAGGCGACAGTCCGTATTTCCTGCTTCTCAGCGCACGGCTCAGTATATTTTACCGCAGGAGACGCGGAGGCGCGAAGAAAGAACTTGTGCAAGAAGCTACTTAAAAAAGGTTTCTGATATTCTGGCATCAAAAACAAAAAGTATTCCTTAGCTTCTTTGCGCCTCAGCGGTTAAAAGGACGGCCTTACCAACCACTTTTCAAAATCCAATCCTCGATCACTTTTGGATAATGGGCATGCTCCAGTGCATGTACCTTCTGAGCAATAGTCTCCGCGGAGTCGGTTTTGTTAACCGAACAAGAAGTCTGGAACAAAATCTTTCCTTCATCAAAGCGCTCATTGACTTCATGAATGGTGATACCCGTTTCTTTTAACTCTGCAGCGATGACTGCCTCGTGGACTTTACTTCCGTACATTCCTTTGCCCCCAAATCTTGGTAACAACGATGGGTGGATGTTGATGATTTTACCGGGAAATGCTTTCAATATATTTTCAGGTACAAGCCAAAGAAACCCGGCCAATACAATGTGAGTCACTCTCCCTTCCTTCAACCAATCTACTACTTCATTGCTCTCGCGGAATTGACTTTTGTCAAACACTTTTACCAATACACGAAAATTGCTGGCCCGGATAAGGGCACCTGCATCAGGATTATTACTTAATAACAATGCAACTTTAATGTGGGGAACGTATTGAAAATGCTTCATGATTGCTTCGGCATTGGTGCCGCTGCCTGAAGCAAAAATTGCAATCCTGAATTTAGGTGTTCTTTCCACTCAGTTAAAGGCTGGCAAGATCGTTGAAAAAACGCTAAAAAAGAGGTAAAACGAAGGATTGTTGATAAATCCACTAAGACTCAACTACAAAAATGCCATACTCAGAATCCCTGCCAACATGATGTACTTACAAAACTGGCTGAGCTGGTAAAAGTCTTTCCGTGTGTCGGCCCGAACCAGCCAGCCCCAAAGCGCTGCCATGGGTAGAAATAATGACCAGGCAAAGAATTTCATGGGTAGTGGAGTGATCCATCGATTGAGTGCCATCACTAGTAAGGAGAAAAACACGAGTAGAAAATAGGTAAACACTTTCGTTTTGCGAATGCCATA